>CAZUOG010000027.1:0-13153 GCA_964622225.1 uncultured Actinomycetes bacterium
CTGGAGCTTTCCACTCGCCGTTGATGTAAAGAGTTTTAGACATTACTCGCCTAATTCGCTCTTTCGCTTAGCAACGTAATCTTGAAGTCCGGTCAGAATTGAAGAATCCATCTCTGGTTTTTCATATTCTTCAAGCTTTTTCTTCCAAACTTCTTCTGCACGTGCGCGAGTATCTTTCGCACCTAGTCGTTTCCATCGATCGAAGTTATCGCTATTTGTTAAAAATGGGCGATAGAAGCAATCGCGGAATCTTTCCATTGTGTGTGCTGCACCTAAGAAGTGACCACCGTGGCCAACTTCCAAGTGCGCATCAAATGCAAGTGATGATTCGTTAAATTCAAGTGGAGTAAATTCCGCCATTAGTGATTGCAGAATTTCAATGTCTACGATGAATTTATCGTAAGAAGAAACAAGTCCGCCTTCTAACCATCCTGCTGAATGCATTACCCAGTTAGTGCCAGCCAGGAATGTTGGCAACATGGTCATAATTGTTTGATATCCAGCTTGCGCATCAACAGTTTGTGAAGAATTCAGAGTTCCACCACCACGGAATGGCAGCTTGAAACTGCGTGCTATTTGGCCTGTGCAGAGCAATCCAATTCCAGATTCAGGAGTTCCAAATTGCGGTGAACCTGACTGCATATCAACGTTAGATAAGAATGATCCAAACACCACAGGTGTTCCTGGGCGAATTAATTGTGCAAGCGCAATTCCAGATAGCGCCTCTGCAATTTGCTGCGCTAATGTTGCTGGAATTGTTACTGGTGACATCGCGCCCATAAGTAGGAACGGCGTAAATACAACTGGCTGACCTGCAAGCGCATATTCGCGCATTGAATCAAGCATGCGATCATCCCAACGAAGCGGTGAGTTGCAGTTAATCAATGAAATAAGTGCAGGAGATTCTTCAATAGCTTTACGACCGCCATGAATAATTTCAGTCATTGCAATTACATCGCGTGCATTCTCTGCAGTAACCACGTTTCCCATGAAGAACTTATCTGTCAGAGTTGCTTGCGCCATCACCATATCTAGATGGCGTGAATCAAGTGAAAGGTCATTAGGTTCAACAACGACGCCGCCGACTGAGTCGAGTGCATCAAAACTCTGAGCTAACTTGCAGAAATTTTCGAAATCTTTAAATGTTCCATCGCGTCGTGTGGTTCCTTCAAGAACGAATGGAGGTCCGTAAACACCTCCGAATGCCATCGCGTTGCCGCCGATATGTACATTGCGCTTTGGATTGCGAGCGCGTAGATCAAATTCAGACGGCGCTTTCGCAACTTGCTTCAAAATCCATTCTGGATCGAACTTAACAAGTTCGCCACTGACTTCGCAGCCTGCTTCTTTGAGCATTTCAACTGCCCATGGACTTGCAAACTCAAGCCCAATTTCAGAAACAATTCGCTTCCAACCTGCAGTTAAAGTTGCCATCGATTCTTCAGAAAGAATCTCGTAACGAGGCATCTTGTTAATAAACATTTTGCGCCTTTCACTCTTGACCTAAGTCAACCATAGAGAATACGCTCGGATTATGGAACAGGGGTTCCATATATTGGAACACTATTTCTCGAGGTAGGAGCGATGCAGATATGTCATTAACTGGCACACAAGCTGTTGACCGCGCTACCTCTTTATTAATTGCAATTTTAAATTCACCTGAACCTCCGCTGCTATCTGAATTAGCGCGCGAATTAGGTTTACCAAAGTCAACTACATCCAGAATTCTTGGTGCACTTGAACGTCAAGGATTGATCCGTCGCGATCGCAATAGCGCGTACTTAGGCGGCGAAGTGTTACTCCGTTATGCGTCAACACAGAACAAAGATGGCGCGCTAGTTGCGCGTATGCGCCCAGTACTTGAAAGTTTAGCTGCCAAAACTTCGGAATCTGTAAATCTAGCGGTCGCTGGCGCAGATGATTTACAACTAATTGACCAAGTAGATGGCAAGCATCTATTAGGTGCAACTAATTGGATTGGTCGCGCGGTTCCCTATCACGCATCAGCATTAGGAAAAGTTTTTTTGGCTTTTGGTGCGGCGTCGATACCAACCGGAACTTTGCAAACAAAAACTTCTAAGACTATTACTGCTCGTTCGCAACTTAATGCCGAACTAGAAAAAGTTCGCAAATTAGGTTTTGCAATTATCGATAATGAATTAGAAGATGGATTGGTTGCAGTTGCGGCACCAGTTTTTAATCATGAAGGCCATGTAGTTGCAGCAATTTCCATATCAGGCCCAGATGCTCGAATCAGTCGAGAGCAACTAAATAAGTTTGGTGAATTAATTATCAAAGAGTTAAAAAATGAAAGCACGCAGACAGCTAACAATACAAAGAATGGAAAGGTAGGCGCAGCATGAGCCACGAAGAGATCCTCAAAGGCTTATTTGATGAGACTCTAGTAGGAAATGCTCCTGCAGTACTCGAGCTAACTAATAAAGGTATTGCGGATGGCATGGATCCATCGACAATTCTCTTTGATGCATTGATTCCTGCACTTGAAGAAGTTGGTGCCCGTTTTGAACGTGGAGATTTCTTCGTGCCAGAAATGCTTATTTCAGGTAAAGCGATGTCTGGCGCGCTAAATGTGCTTCGCCCGCTGCTAGCTCAAACTGGCGCTGAATCCGTAGGTACTTTCTTGATGGGTACCGTAAAAGGCGATGTTCACGATATCGGAAAGAACTTAGTAAACATCATGCTTGAAGGTGCCGGGTTTAACGTTATTGATATTGGTGTTCAGTGTGCGCCTGAGAAATTTATTGCAGCAATTAATGAGCATAAGCCTGACATTGTCGGAATGTCTGCATTCTTAACAACAACCATGCCAATGTTTAAAGTTAATATTCATGAAATTAATAAGGCTGGACTACGCGATCAGGTAATCATCATGGTTGGTGGAGCACCTGTAACTCAGGAATATGCAGATGTTGTTGGCGCAGACGGCTATGCGGCAGATGCTTCCGCTGCAGTTAAGGTCGCTAAAGAACTTCTTGCAAAGAAGCGCGCGAGCTAATTTAAAATGCCAAAGTTCTTAAAGCTTATCAACGCAGTTGAACACGGTGTTAAAGGACCAATTTGGGATTGTCAGATGTGTGGGCAGTGCGTGCTTCATTCCACTGGAATGGTCTGCCCTATGACTTGTCCAAAGACTTTGCGTAATGGACCTTGCGGTGGAGTTCGCGAGAATGGAAATTGCGAAGTAAAACCTGAGATGCAATGTATTTGGGTCAAAGCTTATGAACGAAAAGAAAAGTTACCGCTTCCTCAAGTATGGCGCGATCATTACAACGATTTGCGCCCACCAGTTGATATGCAATTAAAAGATACTTCATCGTGGATAAATTTAGTCACAAAGCGCGATAAGCAAGTTCCAAAGGGTTGGGCAGATAACACAAATGAGTAATCTGCAACATCTTTTGGAAAATACTAATCAAACAGTTTTCACTGCAGAATTTCCATCTATTGATGGCAACGGAATGGAAAAAGTTGCAAAGGAAGCTGAACGCCTTCGCCCTTGGTTTGATGCAGTCAACTCAACAGATAATGCGGCAGCGCATGCTCATGCTTCAAATCTTTCTGTAGCAATTGCAGTGAAGATGCATGGACTAGAACCTGTCATGCAAATTGCGCAGCGCGATAAGAATCGTTTGGCAGTTCAAGCTGACATCATGGGAGCAGCCCTTCACGGAATTGAGAACATCGCGTTAATGACTGGCGATGATGTCACTGCGGGAGATGAACCTGAATCGCGTAGAGTTTTCGATTTAGACGGTCCAATTGCAATCAAAGTGGCTGAAATCCTGCGAAATGGCACTTATCTATCAGGTCGCAAAATCAATCCGGCTCCTTCTCTATTTATCAGCGCCGTAGAAAACCCAGGTACTCATCCATTTGAATACCGAGTTGAGCGCGCAATTAAGAAGCAGAAAGCTGGCGCACGTTGGCTGCAGCTTCAACTCTGTTTCCATATGGATCGTTTGGAAAATTTCTGCAAAGGCGTAGCAGCGCACGGAACCAATCTTCCGATTCTGCCAAACGTAATATTGATTAAAGGTGCCAAAGGCATGCAGTTCATGAATGAAAATGTTCGCGGAATCAATATTCCGCAGGACATGATTGATCGCGTTGCAAAAGCTGCTGATCCTGCTGAAGAGGCATACCAATTAACTCTTGAATTAGCGAAACATGCGCTAGCGCAACCAGGCGTACGTGGTCTTCACATAACAGATTTCCGTCACGATGACTCACTTGCTCGATTAATGACGGACCTAGGTAGAACGGAAAAATAATGCAAACAGTAGTGACCTCTCCAACTAAGTCCGTGACAATCGGCGATGACAATCCATTTTGCATCATCGGAGAGCGCATTAACCCAACCGGTCGTCGTATTTTCCAAGAGCAAGTTCGTGCTGGAGATCTCTCCGCAATTATTAAAGATGTAAAAGCACAGGTTGAAGGCGGTGCGGATATGTTGGATATAAACATGGGTGTCCCGCTTACCGATGAAGCAGATTTAATGCGTCAAGCAATCAAAATGGTTCAGGAACTAACTGATCTACCTATTTGTATTGACTCATCTGTTCTTGAAGCTCTAGAAGCAGGGCTACAGACATATCAAGGTCGTGCTCTAGTTAATTCCACTACTGGTGAAGACGATCGTCTTGATCACATTTTACCGCTAGTAAAGAAATACGATGCTGCAATCATCGCGCTTCCTAACGATGAAACCGAAATTCCAATGACAGTTGAAGATCGTCTAAAGATCACGGAGAAAATTCTTCGCGCATGCGATAAGCACGGAATTTCTCATGATCGTCTAGTAATTGATCCACTTGCAATGCCAATTGGCGCAGAACCACAAGCAGGAAATCTCTTCTTTGATACTGTTTATGAAATCAAAGAGCGCTGGGATTTAAACATGACGTGCGGTGCATCAAACGTTTCATTTGGTATGCCAAATCGCCATGCAATTAACGCCGCTTTCCTGCCTGCAGCAATGACGGTTGGGTTAACGTCCGCAGTTATGGATGCTCGCACCCCTGAAATTGTGTCTGCAGTGCGTGCGACAGATATTCTTCTCGGAAATGATCAATACGGTGGCAACTGGATTACCCGCTTCCGCAAGATGGAAGCCGCAGCAAAAGAACAGGCGTAATGGCTAAAGAATTTAATCCTGATTTAGAAGGACATGACGGTACTGGTCGCGTAAAACTTCATTTCCGTGCGCTAGAAAAAGACGGCGAAGTATCGGCTGAAAAAATTGTAACTGTCCCATCCGGTGTCAGCGCATTTGATGCTGCATCGTGGAATGGTATTGCGATTGATTCGACATGTGGTGGCTATGGAACTTGTAAGAAGTGCAAAATCCAAATCACAGATGGCAGTGTTGAACCTTCTAAACTAGATTTCCGCGCCTTCACACAAGAAGAAATCCAAAGTGGTTGGCGATTAGCTTGCATGGTTCGCAGCACTAAAGACTTAGCAATTGATGTGCCGCCACTTACTACTCGTCCGAAAGCGGCAACAGTTGGTGTAGGTCGACAGATTATTCTCCGTCCGGGAATTCAAAAACGCTATGTTGAATTAACCGAACCGACTCTATCTGATCAGCGTACTGACATTGTTCGATTACTAGATGCAATTGATGACATTGAACCAACTTATTCTCTGGATATTTTGCGCGAACTTCCAAGCGTTTTACGTAAGAATAATTTCAAAGTCACTGCAGTATTTGCAGATCAAGAATTAATTGCGGTCGAAGGTGGAGATACCACTGAAATTCGTTTTGGTATTGCGTTCGACTTAGGCACTACAACCGTTGTAGCAACTTTGATTGATTTAAACACTGGCACGCCTGCAGCTGTTAAATCCATTTTAAATAAGCAACAGCCTTTTGGTGCAGATGTAATTACTCGAATAAGTGCCACAATGATGGATCCAGAAGGTTTGCCAAAACTACGTGCGCTGGCACAAGATACTTTGGCACAATTAACTCGCGAAGTCTGTGAAGAAGCTGGCGTTGACCCTCTTACAGTTTATGAAGTAGCAATGGCTGGCAATGCGACCATGACGCAATTGATTCTTGGTATTGATCCAGAACCTCTAGGTGTTGCGCCATTTATTATGGCAACTGCGGATTACGAACCAGTTGCAGCCACTGAGCTTGGCCTATCAATTCATCCTCGCGGAAAAGCCATTATTTTGCCTTCGCTTGGCGCATATGTAGGTGGTGATATCGTCGCCGGAGCTCTTGCCTCTGGAATGGATCGCGACAAGAGACTTCGTTTGTTCATTGACGTCGGAACCAACTGCGAAATCATTCTCGGAAACGGCGAAAAGATTCTGGCAACTGCCGCTCCTGCTGGACCTGCTTTTGAAGCTGCTTCAATCAAATGCGGTGTACGAGCTGCTGCTGGTGCGATTGAAACTGTAAAAGTTGTCGATGGGAAATTGGAAATTGGAACTATTGACGACGCTCCGGCAATCGGTATCTGCGGTTCTGGTTTAGTAGACGCCGTTGCATGTTTGGTGCAAATTGGAGTGCTTGATGCTTCAGGTAAGTTCAATCAAGTAGATGATCCTAATCTTGTTGAGCGCGATGGCGAAAAGATTTACCTGCTTACCGAAGATGTTTTCTTAAGCCAGCGCGATGTACGTGAATTGCAATTTGCAAAAGCAGCGATTGCAACAGGTTGGGCGCTACTTGCCGAGGAATTTGGAATTGAAGATAAAGATATTCAGCAGGTTCTACTTGCGGGATCATTTGGTTCATATTTATCCCCTGCTTCTGCCGTGAAGATCGGCTTAGTTCCAAAGATCAGCGTGCTTCGAATCGTTTCTGCCGGAAATGTTGCTGGCGAAGGTGCAAAGATGGCGCTGCTTTCTACTCAAGAGCGTCACGGTGCAATGACGCTTTTAGATGAAATCAAATATGTCGAGTTATCTGATCGCGAAGATTTCAACGATAAATTCGTAGAACGATTGGCTTTCCCAGTTTGACGATAGCTGTTATTGCTTGCGGCGCGATAGCCACACATATTTCAAATATCGCGTCACGAGAAAACTTTGACGTAACTATTTATCCGCTTCCACCGCTGCTGCATAATCACCCTGAAAAGATTGCTGGTGAAGTTGACGCAAAAATTGAAGAGATTAAAGATAAACATTCAAAAATTGCCGTGGCTTACGCTGATTGCGGTAGTTATGGCGCCCTCGATAAAGTCATTGAAAAACACAGTATTTCACGGCTTGGTGGTGATCATTGCTATGACGTTTTCGCAGGTCACCAAAAGATTATGGAACTAACTACTGCCGGAACGTATTTTTTTACCGATTATTTAGTGAAGTCATTTCATCGCAGCGTCGTAGTCGAACTTGGGTTAGATCGCCATCCTGAATTGATCGACGACTACTTTAAGAATTACAGCAAAGTTGTTTGGCTGGCTCAGAATCCGACGGAAGAATTAAAAGTTGCAGCGCAAGCAGCGGCAGATTTAATGAAGTTGCCTCTGGAAATAGATGTAGTCGGCGAATCAGGCTTGCTTGACGAGCTCAAGCGCCTTCTTAACCACATCTGATAACAAACCTGGGTCTACATCTTCAGCTAAACGCTTACGCATTACCGGTGTCCAGAACTGTGTCATGTGATGAGCAACTTCAATTTCTGGAGCTCCAGCTGATGGAATATTCGATGCAATTTGATTTGCCATGCGAATAATGGAATCTAATTGCACATCGCCATGTTCATCGTGATGCTCTAATTTTGCAACAGCTTCACTTGGTTCCACTTGAACCGCAGTAACTTTATATTCAGGACAGTTGGTAGCCCAGTCAGAATATTCTGTTGTGATGACGTTCGCACCAGATTCTGGAAAATGGAATGTCGTATAAACAACTCCCGGAGCAACTTCATCCGTAACGCGAGCGCGCATCAAAGTCTGACCAACACGGCTAGATAGTTTGACCCATGAACCATCTTTAATTCCACGCATTTCAGCATCTGCTTCGTGGATATCCAAAGTATCTTCAGGGTGCCATACATTATTTTCAGTTCTTCGAGTTTGGGCACCAACGTTGTATTGACTCAATACACGTCCAGTAGTTAGCAATAATGGGAACTTACGAGTGGTCTTCTCCTCTGTTGGTACATATGGAGTCAACATAAAGTTTCCAGCACCGCGAACAAATTTATCGATATGCATGATTGGAGTTCCATCAGGTGCGCCATCGTTTACTGGCCACTGCAAGCTACCTTCAGCATCTAAATGAGCGAAAGAAACACCCTTAAATGTAGGCGTGGTCGCTGCAATTTCATCCATAATTTGCGCTGCATTTTCATAGTGCATGTTGTAACCCATTGCTTTTGCAAGATCACAGCTAACTTCCCATTCTGATTTGCCAGTTGGGGAATCCATAACTGGTCTAACACGATTAATTCGGCGCTCCGCGTTGGTAAATGTGCCATCTTTTTCTAGGAATGAGGTTCCAGGTAAGAATACGTGTGCATATTTAGCGGTTTCGTTTAAGAATAAATCCTGAACAATGACCATATCCATTGCCGCAAGTCCCGCAGTTACGTGTGCCGTGTTTGGATCTGATTGTGCAATATCTTCACCTTGAATATAAATACCTTTATATTCACCAGCAATTGCCGCATCCAACATATTTGGAATACGCATACCTGGCTTCTCTTTGATCTTTACACCCCAGATATTTTCGTAAATCGCGCGCGTATCTGGATTTGAAATATGGCGGTAACCTGGAAGTTCGTGTGGGAAAGAACCCATGTCACATGAACCTTGCACATTGTTCTGGCCGCGAAGTGGATTAACTCCAACTCCTTTACGTCCAATATTTCCAGTTGCCATTGCTAGGTTGGCAATTCCCATAACCATGGTTGAACCTTGGCTATGTTCAGTTACACCTAAACCGTAATAGATTGCAGCGTTTGGAGCTGAAGCATAAAGTCTTGCTGCTGCTCGAATTTCTGAAGCAGGAACAGATGAAACCTTTT
The DNA here is from genome assembly GCA_964622225.1 of uncultured Actinomycetes bacterium. GTDB lineage: Bacteria > Actinomycetota > Actinomycetes > Nanopelagicales > Nanopelagicaceae > ZLKRG08. Next base: position 9,017 of record CAZUOG010000027.1, read on the forward strand.
CCATTGCTTCTGGGGAATTAATAGGTAGTTTAATAAATTCAGCCCAAGTCTTAAATGCTTCAGTATCGCAACGTTCAGCAATGAATTTATCATCTGCTAAACCTTCAGTTAGAACCACATGTGCCAGCGCATTAATAATGGCGACGTTAGTTCCTGGCAATAGCTGCAAGTGATGCGAAGCTTCAACGTGCGGAGATTTAACTAAATCAATTTGGCGTGGATCAACTACAATTAATTTTGCTCCACGACGCATTGCCTGCTTCATGCGAGAGCCGAATACTGGGTGCGCATCTGTTGGATTAGCACCAATCACCATAATTACATCTGCATGTTCGACAGATTGAAAATCCTGTGTTCCAGCTGAGGTGCCAAAAGTCTTATTTAGACCATATCCGGTTGGTGAATGGCATACACGAGCGCAGGTATCTACGTTATTTGTACCAAATGCAGCACGAACCATTTTTTGAACTACATAAACTTCTTCATTGGTGCATCGAGAAGAAGTGATACCACCGATTGAATCCCAACCGTATGTTTCTTGGACTTTCTTTAAGCCATTTGCTGCGTAAGCAATAGCTTCTTCCCATGAAACTTTGCGCCATTCATCCGTAATCTTTTCGCGAATCATTGGAGATAGCTGACGATCTTTGTGTGATGCATAACCCCAAGCAAAGCGGCCTTTAACGCATGAATGTCCTTCATTTGCTCCGCCATTCTTAAACGGAATCATGCGAACAACTTCGTTGCCCTTCATCTCTGCCTTGAATGAACAACCAACTCCGCAATATGCACAAGTTGTAATCACAGAACGATCTGGTGCGCCGATAGTTAAAAGATTTTTCTCTTTAAGGGCGCCGGTTGGGCAAGCTTGAACGCAAGAACCACAAGATACGCACTCAGATTCTACAAATGAAGTATTTCCAGAACTTACGCGCGCATCGAAAGCGCGACCTGAAATTGTTAGCGCAAATGTTCCTTGCACTTCATCGCAAGCGCGAACGCATCGATTACATACGATGCATTCGCTTGAATCAAAGGTGAAGTAAGGATTGGATTCATCTTTCGGTAAATCTAAGTGAGTTTTCTTGGCTTCATAGCGGATTTCCTTTAAGCCAACTTTCTTCGCTATTCCATGAACTTGGCAAGCATCTCCAACTTCGCAATTCTCTGGATGATCAGATAGGTAAAGCTCCATGACGCCTTGGCGCATGCGATCTAATTTCTCTGACTTTGTGGAAACTTTCATGCCATCTGCAACTGGAGTTGTGCATGACGAAGGAGTTCCCTTGCGGCCATCGATTTCGACAACGCATAGGCGACATGAACCGAATGCTTTTAATCGATCGGTTGCACATAATTTTGGAATATCAATGCCACATTCAGCTGCAGCGCGCATGATTGAAGTTTCTGCGGGTACTTCTACCTTTTTGCCATCAATTTCAACGGTTACCTTCGCTGCTTTCTTCGAAGCAGGGGTTCCGAAATCAGGTTCCATAATGAGTGACATTATTTTCCTCCGTTGAAGTCTTCAGGGAAATTAGTTAAAGCGCTTTTCACCGGCATTGGAGTTAGTCCTCCCATTGCACAGAGTGATCCATCGGTCATGACTTCGCAAAGATCAAGTAGCAACTCCTTGTTCTTTACAACATCTCTTCCACTAATAATCAAATCAATTGTTTCTACACCTCGTGTCGATCCGATTCGACATGGTGTGCACTTGCCGCAGGATTCAATTGAGCAGAATTCCATTGCAAAGCGTGCCTGCTTTGCTAAATTAACTGAGTCATCGAATACCACAATGCCACCATGGCCAAGCATTCCACCTGCTTCAAGCATTGATTCGTAATCCGCGCTCACGCCTAATTTATTCTGACCAAAATATGCACCAAGTGGTCCGCCAACTTGAATAGCTCGAATTGGTTTTCCGCTCAATGTTCCTGCGCCGTAACCATTTACTAATGCATCTAAAGTAATTCCGAATCCGGTTTCGACGATTCCACCTTGCTTGATATTTCCAGCTAATTGGAAAATTTGAGTTCCAAGTGAACGACCAACACCACGGGCTTTATATGCCGCTGCACCTGATGCCAAAATCTCTGGAACTGAGGCAAGTGTTAAGACGTTATTGATAACTGTTGGCTTGCCGAACAATCCCTCAAGTGCTGGTAGTGGTGGTTTTGCTCGCACTACTCCACGCTTACCTTCAAGAGATTCAAGCATTGCGGTTTCTTCTCCGCATACATACGAACCAGCACCTGATCGAACTTTCAATTCAAAATTACCAAGTTTTGGTGCCGCGATTTCTATGGCTTTGTTTAATTGAGAAATCGCCGCTGGATATTCAGAACGAACGTAAATAAATCCCTTGGTTGCGCCAACTGCTAACGCTGCAATTGCCATTCCTTCAATTAGAGTAAATGGATCGCCTTCCATCAAAATTCGGTCTGCAAAAGTTCCGCTATCGCCTTCGTCTGCATTGCAGCAAATGTATTTCTGATCCGCGGATGCTTCCATAACTGTTTTCCACTTAATTCCTGCGGGAAAACCAGCTCCTCCGCGGCCACGTAAACCAGATTCAGTTACTTCAGCGACTATTTCAACCGGTGACATCTTCTGGGCTTTTGCTAATCCTTCAAAGCCACCATGTGCTTCGTAATCTGAAATTGAAAGTGGATCGATAATTCCAACGCGCTTGTAAGTTACGCGATCTTGGCTCTTAAGCCAATCGAAAGAATCTACATCGCCAATTGACGCATGTGTACCATCTAAAACTGCTGATGCGTCATCGCTACTTACATTTGAGTAACCAATGCGCTTTCCGTCTTTTTCAACTTCTACAAGTGGTTCCAACCAGAGGGCACCGCGAGTTCCATTGCGGATGATGGTGATATCTAAATTTCGTTTTGCGGCTTCTGCTGCAATCGCAACTGCAACAAAATCAGAACCAACTGATTGCGCTGCTGAATCTCCTGGAATATAAATTTTCATTTAAGTTTCTCCAAGGTAGCACGACCAATTAATCGACTTCTAATCATCGCTGCTGGACCAAGCGCACAATTGCCAAGGCAATAAGTTTTCTCTACTTCAATACCAGCTTTCTCTGCATCCGCAATTAATGAATCACAGCCAACTGCTTGGCATGCTTCTGCAGCGCAAATCTTTACTGCGCTTGAAGGTTTCTTCTTTAAATCGTGATAATAAGTAAAAACACCAAATACTTCTGCGCGTGAAACATTAAAAGCATTAGCAATCAAATCAAATGCAGCCTCATCAACGTAACCGAATTTCTCCTGTAACGCTTGTAACGCGATGAGTACCGGTCCTGATTCATCGCGAAATGTCGCAATCACATCTTCTGCAATCGCAACATCCCACTTAATAATTGCCATAAATTTCAGGCTAAAAAAGCCCTACAACCTTGCCATCGATGTAATCGATTTTTTCAGCTGAAGGCAGTTTAGGTAAACCAGGCATTGTCATAATCTCTCCGCAAACTAGAACAACAAACTCTGCACCAGCAGATAATCGCACTTCACGGATATTTAGGGAATGACCTGATGGAGCGCCACGCAATGCAGCATCAGTAGAGAATGAATACTGGGTCTTTGCTACGCAGATTGGATAGTGGCCATAACCGCTCTCCTGAAGCTCTTTGAGCTTATTGCGCACCTTTGCATCAGCAGTCACTTCAGCAGCACCATAAATCTTGGTTGCAACTGCGACTGCCTTATCCCAAAGAGTTGCCTCATCTGGATAAACAAATGTGACCTTGTTTGGCTGTTCGCAAAGTTCAACCACGATTTCTGCAAGTTCAGTTGCACCTTTACCACCTTCAGCCCAGTGATTAGCCAAAGTAATCTTTGCGCCCATCGCTTCAACCTTCTTGCGAAGTAGTGCAATTTCATTATCGGTATCGCTTACGAACTTATTGATTGAAACTACAACTGGAATGTTGTAAACCTTGGAAACGTTATTTACGTGACGCTCTAAATTAACAATTCCCTTTTCAAGTGCACCAAGGTTTTCGTTGGTAAGTTCCTTGAGATCAGCGCCACCGTGATACTTAAGTGCACGTACAGTTGCCACAATTACGCAAGCATCTGGACGCAAGCCCGATTTGCGGCACTTAATATCAAT
>CAZUOG010000028.1:0-12671 GCA_964622225.1 uncultured Actinomycetes bacterium
TGTATGGACCGTTTGAGAATGGACGAAGGTCGTACTTGTCGCCTGTGTCCTTTGACTTCTTAACTGGTGCACCTGCTGGGTAAGTAAGTGCGTAGTTGAAGTCAGCGAATGAACGATTTAGGTGGAAGGTAATTGTGTTGCCCTTGCAAACAACAGCCTTGTCATAAAGTGCCTGTCCAGTCTTCTTGTATGGACCCTTGTAAGCAGATGATCCATCCTTGTCCTTTGGAATATCCAAAGCTTGTACTAGGTACTGTGGACCATCGGTAATTACATCAGCTGCGAATGGACGAGATACACCGTACTTAACATCAGCACAGGTGATAGCTGAGCCATCTTCCCATGTAATGCCTGGCTTGAGTGTGAAAGACCAATCTTTCGCCTGATTTGATGGAACGCCAGTGTTTGTTGCTAAGTCACCAACAAGTGATGAACCAGCAGTACCTGCAACTGGCTTGTATGAAACAAGGTTGCGGTATAGGTATGAGTTGAAGAATGCGATATCGCGACCTGTGTAAACACGAGCTGGGTCAACGTGATCGAATTGATCTGCGTGGGTAATGAAGTACAGAGTTCCACCAGTTTGAGCTGATGCAGCGTCTGCACTTGTTGTGCCGACTAGAACACCTGCAGTTGCTAGAGCAAAAGCTGCAGTTGTAGCTAGGACTCGGCGGCCCAAAACAGCCTTAGCTGTCTTAAAACCGGACATTTGTCCTCCTTGTAATTAAGTACTAAATCTCGGCCTTGAGATCTAGTTCTCTCTAACTTTCACCCCTCGCAATCTCGCGAGAATTTCGAGGAAATTAAGTTAAAGAAATCTATTTGTTAGTGCGTTGCCTTTGGATCGAGCGCATCGCGCACTGCATCGCCAAGCAAGTTAAGTGAAAGCACCACAATCACCAACATGATTGAAGGAATCACCAAATATGCTGGATCCTGGCGCCAGTAGCTGACTGCATCAGATAGCACTAGACCCCAGGTAGATGCTGGAGCTTGAATACCAACACCTAAGAATGAAAAGACCGCTTCTGCAGATAAATAACCTGGAAGCGATAGAGATAAGAAAACAATTGCTGAAGGCCAAAGATTTGGCAGCATCTCTTTGATGATGATTCGGCGAGATGATGCGCCAGCTGCTTGCGCTGCCATCACAAAATCACGCTCGCGAAGTGACATCGCTTGAGAACGAATAAGACGAGCAAAACCCATCCAACCGAAGAAAACAAAGAAGACAATCAAAACAATAACGCGAGCGCCGTTGTCTTTTGCAATGTGTAAAGCTTCAACGCGTTGCACCAATGGAAGCGAAAGTGCGATGATCATAAAAGTTGAAGGGAATGACAGTAGGAAATCTGAGAAGCGACCAACCACTGCGTCAACTTTTCCTCGGAAGTATCCAACCGTTAAACCAATCAACATTCCTAATCCGATACTTGTTACTGTTGTAATAATTGCAACGGTAAAAGAAATTCGTGAACCATAAAGCAACATCGTTAGAAGATCGCGACCCGCTCCTGGTTCGACTCCAAGAGGATGATCAAGACTCATGCCACCAAATCGACCGATTGGAAAGCTCTGTCCATCGATTGCTTCTGGATAGGTCTGGCCGTTTTTTAACCCAAGTAATTTTGTAATCAGTGGCGCTGCAAATGCTGCGACTACAAAGAAGAGCGCCACATAACCTGAAATAACTCCGGCGCGATTGCGCTTAAAACGTGCCCAAGCAATTTGGCGGGGCGTGCGCTGTACAACCTCTACCGCTTCGTTAACTTCAGCAGTCTTGGACAATTGCACCTACTCCTTTTATCTAGACCCGGATTCCAGATCCTGCAAAAACCTTGCAACAGAACTCATAACTTAACCAAAACTTGATACTTTGGAAACCCGAAAAGTCCTGATTTGGGTCACTTTAGGTCACTTTTGGGTAACTTCTCCAAAGTGGACTCGATTAATAAGAGGTATAGGCGCTAGGCAGCCAATGAACATGATGGCTACCCATAATTTGGCAAGCCCTGCATCAAATAGGAATCCAGCCAACGGTGCTGCTACTACTCCCGCGATACCCCACTGCAGACTCATTAAAGCATTGCTTCGACCTCGGATGTGATCTGGAATCAAGCTGTTTACAACAGTTGGAATTGTTGGAGACCAAATAGTTTCGCCGATTCCAAATACGACAGAGCTAGTTATTTGTAGTGGAAGAATCAAAATCCATGGCGTTACGAAACAGAGCCCCACCAAAATCCAGCTCGATGCCCAAATCAATCCGACATAAACCAAAGTTTTCTTAGGTGAATGTTTTTCCAACCAGCGAAGCATTGGAGCTTGCATCAAAATAATGCCGATGCAATTTGCTGCCCAAATCAATCCGAGCCATTTTGGAGATCCACCAATTACTGAAGTTATAAATAGCGGTAGGCCAGCGGAAACTGAAGCATAACCAAAGAGAATCATCAAAATTGAAGCTCTAAATAAACGCATTAAATCTTTGATTCGAAAAACTTCAAAATATGAACCGCTTTGTTTATCTTCTTTATCAAGTCGCTGCCCCACCCAGTTTGGAAGTGAAATTGCGAAAGCTAGATAGACCAAATAAGTACCTGAGTCAATTAAATATAGACGCTGGAATGAAAATAGACTTCCGGCTGTAATCACAAATGAAGCAACAATTCCGCCAATTGCAATTCCTAGATTGAGAGCCATGAAGCTAAAAGCAAAAACTTTCTGACGTGCTTCTTCATCTATTAATCGGGTCAAGCAAACGGTTTGCGCCGGCCAATTAGCGGAATCTCCAAATGCCATCAGAATTGCAACTGCGAAAACTTGCTCTTTAGTGGTCACAAAAGCAAAAGCCACGGTTCCGGTTGCTTTAAGAATAAGCCCGCCGATTAGGACCAAACGCCCACCGAATTTATCGATCAAAATTCCAATCACTGGATTAATTGCAAGGCTTACTAGTGCCATAAATGAAAGGACCGAACCTGCAAAACCTGCCGAAAATCCACGAATTGTATGTAAATAGACCATAAACAAAGTCATGGTTAATCCCATGCCGGCTGCGTTGATCATATTGCCAATGATTAATCTTCGAGCATGCGAATTTAAATGATCTAGAAAATGATCTAGGCCAATAGTTCTTTCAATAGTTCTTAAAGCATTACTTAGCACCTAGAAAAGCTACCGCCTCTTTGATGATCTCTGGACGAAATTCTTCTACCAAGGAAATATGTCCATGACCTGGAACGAACTTCAAAGTCGAGTTTGGAATATGTTTATTTAGCCAGATGCTATGAGAATGGGGAACCATAAAATCATCATCACCTTGGTAAATAATTACTGGTTTATCAATTTTTGCTAAATCAAATCCAAAAGGCTGCACAAAAGCTAAATCGTCGTCTATCCAGCCATCAAAACTAACTGATAGCGCACTGCGAAAAGTCGCCGCATCTTTTTCGGCTAATTCTGCTGTCCAAACTTTCTTATCTGCATCACCTATAAGTCCACCGAATGCTTCAATTAACTCACCTGCAGTCACATTTCTAAAAGTTGGTCCATTTTGATTCATCCAGTTGTTAATTTCAGTTTCACCTTTTAGCGCTGCACCAAATTCCTCATGATTTTCTGGTCCCATTCCTTCTAGAAAATCTAAATCTGCATTCCCCCATTCACCAACACCAGCCAAGGTAAATGCTGCTTTACATCTTGGATCTCGAGTCATGTTTAGTGAATGTGGTCCACCACCTGACCACCCGATAGATACAAAAGATTTGATACCGAAATGATCTAGTGCCGCAACTTGATCAGATAAATCTGAGGCAACGGTGCGACCTTTGTTGCGATTAGATGAACCATAGCCTGCACGTGAAGTAGATATTGCTCGAACACCTTCAATTTCTTTTAACCAACTACTCCAAACAGAAGCATCACATGGAGTTCCGTGAAGCAAAAGGATTGCCTTATCGCTTTCAACTCCGTTATCGAAATACTCGAGTTTTCGCCCGTCTTTTAAGGTTAATTGGCTCATGGCCAAAGGGTGCCATAGATTTATCCACGTGAGTTTTAAATTCGAGATCAAAAAAGAAGTGGGCATGGCCCGCGTCGGCACCATCTCGACTCCGCATGGAGAAATTCAAACTCCCACCTTTATTCCAGTAGGCACTAAAGCAACCGTTAAATCTGTACTTCCAGAAGCGATGCGAGAACTTGGTAGCCAAGCTTTGCTTGCAAATGCCTATCACCTCTACTTGCAACCAGGTCCAGACATTTTGGATGAAGCAGGTGGCGTTGCAAAGTTTATGAATTGGAATGGACCAACTGTTACAGATAGTGGTGGCTTCCAAGTTTTATCTCTAGGCGTTGGATTTAAAAAAGTTCTTGCCATGAATGCAGATACTTTTAGATCTGATGATGTGATTGCAGATAAGAAAGAGCGTCTTGCACATGTAGATGATGACGGTGTTACTTTCAAATCCCATTTAGATGGATCTATGCATCGATTTACGCCAGAGATTTCAATGCAGATTCAACACAAAATTGGTGCAGACATTATGTTCGCATTTGATGAATGCACCACTCTGCACAACACACGTGGTTATCAAAAGAAAGCGCTAGCTCGAACTCACGCTTGGGCAATTCGATGTTTAGACGAACATAAGCGATTGACAGAGCTGCGCCATGACAAGCCTTATCAAGCGCTATTTGGAGTAATACAAGGTGCGCAATATGAAGATCTCCGTCGTCAAGCGGCACAGGAGTTAGGTTCACTTGAATCATCGGGAATTCAATTTGATGGTTTTGGTATTGGTGGCGCACTTGATAAAGATTCACTTGGCACCATCGTGAAATGGGTTAATGAAGAGTTGCCAGTTGAAAAACCAAAGCATTTATTGGGAATTGGCGCCCCTGAAGATATGTTCGTCGGTGTAGAAAATGGAATCGACACATTTGACTGCGTTTTGGCTTCCAGAATTGCTAGAACTTCTGCTGTTTACACAATGGAAGGAAGATTCAACGTATCTAATGGCCCTCACCGTCGTGAATTCATACCAATTGATGAAAATTGTGATTGCTACACTTGCAATAACTATACGCGTGCCTATTTAAATCATCTTTTCCGCGGAAAAGAGATGATTGCAGCTACTTTGGCAACAATTCACAATGAGCGATTTATTGTGAGATTAGTAGATCAAATGCGCGCATCTCTAATGGATGGAACTTTCCAAGAATTGAAGAGAGAATTCTTGGGCCGTTATAAGCACAAATCTGGTCAAGCTAGCGATTAACTTCGCTGCCTACCGGAAGCCAACCACCCGGAACTAACCCTTCTGCTTCATCCGGGCCCCAAGTATCTTCAAAATACGGGTGGAGTTTTGTCGGTTCCTTGAGAATTTCATCCAAGATCGCCCAAGAATGGAGCACCGCATCAATTCGAGTAAATCTAAAGTGATCTCCTTGAATTGCAGCACTTAACAATCTCTCATAAGGCCCTTGGCGCTCACCAAACTCTGCAGCAAACTCAACCGTTAAATCCACTTGGCGTGTAGATAACTTAGTTCCAGGCTCTTTAGCTTGTAATGAGATATCCACGCCGTCATTAGTACCTAATCTAAATCGCAATAAATTTGATTTACCTGCACCGAATAATTCTCTTGGTGGTTTGTTAAATTCCACAATAACTTCTAGGACAGTTTCTGCCATTTTCTTGCCAGTTCGCAAATAAATAGGAACACCCGCCCAGCGCCAATTATCTATAAATAACTTCATCGCTATGAAAGTTTCGGTGTTTGAATGAACTGCTACACCAGGCTCTTCCAAATATCCAACAAACTGTCCACGAACCACATCAGAAGGTTCAATCTTTCTAATTGCAGACATTACTTTGATTTTCTCATTCTGCATTGCTTCAGAAGTGGTATCTATTGGCGGTTCCATAGTTAACATGGTTAGCACCTGAAGTAGGTGATTTTGCAGCACATCTCGCAGAGCTCCTACGCCGTCGTAGAACTTTCCACGACCATCTATACCGAAGTTTTCGGCCATAGTGATTTGAATGCTCCTAATGTAATTGCGATTCCAGACGGGCTCAAAAAGCGTATTTGCGAATCGGAAAACCAAAAGATCTTCTACCGATTCCTTACCTAAATAATGATCAATTCGATAAATCTGCTCTTCAGGCAAGATTTTCTTAAGCGATTCATCTAATGCAATCGCTGATACCAAGTCTCTGCCAAATGGTTTTTCCACTACTACTCTGGCGCGTTTAGTGATGCCTACAGCGGCTAAGCCTTGGCAGATCTTTTCAAAATTCTCAGGGGCAATAGCCAAGTAAATTACCGGTAATTGATAATCCTTAATGGCTTCAGCTAAGGCAACGAATGTTTCTGGTCTTTCGTAATCTCCAACAACTAGTGATAACTCTTTTAAGAGTTTGGAAAGTACTGTTTCATCTAAATCTGGCTTGCGCGATCTGATTGCCGATTCGGCGTTGGTTTTAAATACATCCTGGGTCCATTGTGAAGACGCAACTCCGACTACTGGAACGCCTAATTCACCTAGCTCTTCTAAATCATAAAGTGCTGGAAATAATTTCTTTTTTGCTAAATCACCTGTTGCTCCGAAGAGCACCAAAACGTCAGCGCTTTGGTTTTTCATTATGACCGCCGAACTTATAACGCATTGCGCTTAGTACTTTATTTGCATAGCTGTCATTGTTTCGAGATGCAAAGCGTGAGAATAATGAAGAGCTCAAAACTGGCGCTGGAACGCCAAGTTTTACCGCTTCTTCAACGGTCCAACGACCTTCTCCGCTATCGCTTACCTCTGTTGAATATTCATTTAAATCTTTGCTCTCAACTAAAGCTTGTGCAGTTAGGTCGAGTAACCATGAAGCAACCACCGAACCACGACGCCAAACTTCTGTAATTTCGCCGATATTTAAATCGTACTTAGGGTCTCCATCTTTAACGGCTTCGAAAATTCCTAGACCTTCTGCAAATGCAGCCATCATTCCGTATTCGATACCGTTATGAACCATTTTTACGTAATGGCCAGCGCCTACCGGACCGCAATGTAAATAACCTTGTTCGGCAGTAGTTGGTTCGCCAGCTCTACCTGGAGTGCGTTCGGCTGATTCAACGCCAGGGCAGAGCGCTTTGAAAATCGGATCAAGGCTCTTAACGACATCTTTTTCGCCGCCGATCATTAAAGAATAACCGCGTTCTAACCCATAAACGCCGCCTGAAGTTCCGACATCTACAAAGTTAATTCCTTTGCTCTTTAATTTTTCGGCATTGATTAAATCGTTTCGGAAGTTGCTGTTGCCACCATCAATAATCGTGTCGCCAGGTTCTAGAACTGCAGCAACCTTTTCAATTGTTTCGTTGGTGACTCCCGATGGAACCATGATCCAGACTTGTCTTGGTTTTTGTAATTGCTTTGCAAAATCTGCTAAGTCGCTTGCGCCAATTGCGCCTTCGGCTGCCAGCGCTTTAACAGAATCAGCGCTCACGTCATAAACCACGCTAGTGATTCCGTGCTTTTGTAGTCGGCGCACAATATTGGCGCCCATTCGACCAAGTCCAACCATTCCGAAATTTGCCATGGTTGATTCTATTAAATTATTACTCCTCTACGCCAAACGCGGCAGAATCAACCAGCAATCTGGTGGCGTTTAGATGGGAAACCGGCAGATTCATATCTCCATCCATAAATCCTTCAATGGCATCTCGCTTTGAATCCCCTGATGCTACAACCCAAATCTCATCGGCTGAATTAATTACATTTAATGAGAAGGTAATTCGCTCAGCCGGCGGTTTTGGAGAGTTGGTGATTGCAAAAGCTTTGCGCTTTTCATTTTGGTAAATCTCATTTGGAAATAGTGAAGCCACATGGCCATCTGGCCCGACGCCAATAATTACTAAATCCAATTGAACATTTTCTAATTCTTTTGAAAATGATTCCGCAAGTGATTCGATGCTTCCATTTGAAGGCGCTCTGTGCACCACCACTTTTTTATTATTTAAAGAGTTAACAAAATCTAAATCATTTCTCTCTTTGGAATTTAAATCAACAAATCTTTCATCGCTCCACCAAATATGAAGGCCCGCAAAGTCTCCATCATTTAATTCATTTGCAATTGCTACACCGAGAGCAACTCCAAGAGTTCCGCCAGTGAGTACTAAATGGAATTCACCATTTCTAGAGATCCCATCTTCAATTTGGTCAATTACTTCGGCGACAGTTACTGCAACCAATTCATCAATATCGGCATAGATTGCAATATCTAGGTTATCTAGCTCGGCCACTGCCATAGGTTACCTTTACCCTTATGAAATCAGGGTTCAAAGGTGTCTGGCAGACCACGACTCTTCGAAAACTGGTTGCGGCAAGATTCATTTCAAATTTGGGAAATGGCTTAGGTCCGATCGCGATTCCTTTCGGCGTCTTAGCTCTTCCAAATACAAACGGCACCAGCCTTTCGATGGTTTGGTTTGCAAACATGTTGCCTTTAGTTGCATTTACTTTAATTGGTGGAGTTATCGGAGATAAATTCCCGCGAGCACAATTAGTTGGTGGAGCAGATATTCTGCTTGGAATATTGGTGCTCGCAAATGGAATTTCCTTAATTACCGGAAATGGTGCGCTCTGGATTTTCATTGTTGTCGGCTTTGTAGGCGGATTCTTAAATGCCATCTGGTATCCATCAATGGGTGCATTAACATCAGATTTAGCCGATGAGAAAATTCTGCAAGAGTCGAATTCCTCAATCATGCTTTCAAGCAATATTGCCATGATTATCGGGACTTCAATTGGTGGCGGATTAGTTGCTTTATATGGAGCTGGTTGGGCGATTGTAATCGATGGAGTTTCATTCATAATTGCAGGTCTGGTGGTTTATTCGCTTCGTAAAAACACTCCAGTTGCTAAACCAACTTCTGAATCTACATTTCGCGAATTAAAGAGCGGTTGGAAAGAGTTCACGTCTCATAAATGGATTCTGGCAATTGTCGCTGCTTCAACAATTCTGTTTGCCTGCGAAAGATCTATTTATTCAATTATTGGACCACTGGTGGCGAAAAGTAATTTGGGTGGACCAAAACCTTGGGCGCTGATATTGGCGATTTGGAGTATTGGTTCTGTACTTGGGGTATTAGTTGCAGGAAAAGTTAAACCAAAGTATCCAATTCGCTTTGCATTAATGATGCAGTTTCCTTCTGTTTTATGGGCTTTAGCTCTAGGTAATACTGATTCGATCTTGCTTATCGCAATGGCTTCGTTTTCACTGGGAATTTCCATGGATCTCTTCTATGTGTTCTGGGTGACGACGATTCAACAACATGTAGCAAAGGATTCGCTTTCGAAAGTTTTGGCCTATGACGCATGGGGCAGCATGGCAATGGCACCCTTAATTATGGGTATTGCAGGTCCTATTACAGAATATTTTGGAACTAAAGCCACACTTAATGCGATTTCCATTATCTGCTTTAGTGCTCTGTTAATGCCGTTCTTGGTTAAAGAAGTTAGAGATATCCAAGCGTCTTCTTAATTAGCTCAGGATTATCGCTAATTAAGGTGTCCACCCCCCAATCCGAAAGCTTTTTCGCAACTTCTGGATCGTTAACAGTCCATACATACATCTCTTGTCCTCGAGCATGAACTTGATCTACCCATTCTTTAGTAACTATTTCCCAATATGGTGCAACTACGTCTGCAAAGAATTTTGGAACAAAGACTTTTCGTTCTAGCAGCATGACTTTACGACCAGGAAGTTTTCGCATTCTCCAGACTGCACGTGGGTCAAAAGACATAAAGCTCATATCAATTCTTGGATTTAGCTCTTGGATTTCTTTGCTCAAATACTTTTCGAGCAAACCTTTAAACTTTTGTGGATGCTTGGTTTCAATTAATACATCCTTATCAGCATCCATAGCAATTTTCATATATTCCTTAAAAGTTATTGGCTGTGGATTAGCTCTACTGATTTGAGCCCAAGTCATTTCATGGACATTACCTTTTAAATCAGTAGTTCTATCGAGAGTGTCATCATGGATGCAAAATAAAGTTAAATCACTACTTAGGTGTAGATCGCATTCAAATCCATCACTAACTGGAATCGCATTTACATAAGCTGCTCTGGACATCTCCGGGTATTTGGCCGAATAGCCGCGATGAGCAATGACTCTAGTCATTTGCGGAGTTTAGTGATTCTTTGACGAGCAAACTTTTGGCTCGGAGATTCGTGTCCCAAAATTGCACTTAAGAAAACCAGAATTGCTTTAGCTAATTTGAGCCATATTTTCCCGCGTTTTTTCAATCCCAATAATTTGCGATCTCTTGGATCAAGCGTTGCTACCGCGGCATTAGCAAAGATTGCAAATGGGATTAATCCCGCTTTAGAAAAAGGTGGTTTCATAATAAATTTAACGACATCCAATGTGGTTTCGTTCGCATATAGCGCCTCTGCTCGGAAACGATCTAAAGTCTCTTCTAACTCTGCAACGCTTTGTGGGGCACTTGCTAATCCAAGCGGCAACGCGCTTTGAGCCCACTCTTTTACATATTGATCAGCAGAATTTCTGAATTTGTATCCTAAATGTACGTATGTTTTTAAGAACGCATCCGTGAAAGCACAATGCACCCAAAGCAAATACTCTTCAGATTTTGCAGCATAGTCATGCACTTGCCCATCTTTTCCGACATATGTACCTGTTACCCGCTTATGCATTTCATTGACTCGTCGTGCTTCTTTTTCAATAAATTCCGTGGCACCAAATGAAGTGATTGTTAACCATTTAGTGGTTCCAGCTAATCGGCCCAATGGATCTTCTTGATATCTAGAATGCTCGGAAACACCGGCGAGTGCTGCAGGGTGAGCTGCTTGCAATAAAAGCGCTCGTATTCCTCCGACAATAGTAGAGACGCATCCATGCACTTCCCATACTGCAGATTCAAGGCCAAAGTAACCTTCGTCTTCGCCTTCAAGCATTTGCAATGCCCAAGCTGGAGTTCCGTCTTTGGATCCGGAAACAACTTCGCGAAAGCGATTTGCCAAAGGCTTTGTTAAAGGAAAATTACTTAAATCCAGCACCTGGCAATTATTAGGTATCAGATAAACTTTTGCTATGACGCAGGACATGTACGCCTCTGAATCGAAAGAGCGTTGGGGAAATACAGCTGCGTATAAAGAGTCACAGAAGCGCTTAGCGGGCTATTCAAAAGAAGATATTGCTAAGGCGCAATTGGCGATGCAAGAGGCAACACATATCGTCTTAGCAGCAATGCAAGCGGGTCTGCCTGCAGATAGCGATCAGGCCACATCTGGTGCTGAAGCTCACCGAAAGTCGATCAGTGATTACTGGTATGAATGCAGTTATGAAATCCATAAAGGTTTAGCCAGCATGTATTTAGCCGATCCCCGATTTACTGCGCATTATGAAGCCCAAAAAGCAGGTCTAGCTAAATATATTCATGATGCCATCATTGCCAACGCCAATAAAAACGCTTAACTTTTCTCATGGCTAAAACATGGACCAACTGGGTCGGAAACCAATCATTTACTGCGACTGACATTATTCAAGCAAATAGTGAAAATGATGTTGTCGCAACAATTAAAGATGCTGCAAGCAAGAACTTAAATGTCCGTGTGGCCGGATCGGGACATTCTTTTACACCAGTTGTCGAAACCGAAGGAATAGTCCTTGATCCTGTTGGATTAACTGGAATTAAATCAGTAGATAAAGAAAAAGCTCGTGCCACTATGGGAGCTGCTACCACTATAAAAGAGATCGCTGAGCCGCTTTGGAATGCAGGATTTGGATTACGTAATCAAGGTGATATCGAAGCCCAAAGAATTGCTGGTGCTATCGCTACTGGCACTCATGGATCAGGAACTCAATTCGGTTCATTTAGCGCATCCATGGTTGGTTGTCGACTGGCTACTGCTTCCGGAGAAGTAATTAATATCGATGAATCAACCCCAGATATATTGGCTGCGGCCCAAGTTTCAGTCGGAACATTAGGAGTAATGACCGAAGTAACTATGCAGGTGAAGCCAAGATATCGACTTCAAGAAGATATTCGTCACGAAACATTTGAAGATGTAATGAGTAATTATCATCAGAGAGTTAAAGAGAATCGAAATTTTAACTTCTTCTGGTTTCCTAGCGAGGAATCAGCCGCGCTTTACAACATCGTGCTACCAAAGGGCGAAAAAGCGACTGACACCTGCCACGTTAAGATTTTTAATGATGTAACTGATGATGTGCCAGATAGCGATATAGAGCACCATCGTGTCGATCGCGCTTACAAGATTTATACAATGATTTACGACCCAAATTTCCATGAATTGGAATATTTCATTCCACTACATCTTGCAAATGATGCAATTCGCGAATTACGTGAATTCATGTTGGCATCTCTTCCAATGAGCGTTTTTCCGATGGAAGTTCGCACAGTTGGCGCAGACAACGCCTGGCTCTCTTCTCAGTATCAAACTGATACTTGCGTAATTTCGGTTTCTGGAAAGCCTGGAACCGACTATTGGGATTACTTAAAGGCTGTCGATAAGTTACTTGGCAAATATCAAGCTCGCGTTCATTGGGGAAAACTGCATTTCTTAACTAAAGATCAACTATTAGAGCGCTACCCAAAGGCAGAAGATTTCATCAAGCTTC
>CAZUOG010000029.1:0-11376 GCA_964622225.1 uncultured Actinomycetes bacterium
GTGAAACGGCTCACCTGAATTTGGCTTCAAAAATCCTTGCTATTCGGTAAAAGCAGGAGGATTTCAAGCATAGAATTACGGCATGACCGCACGCGTTGTTATCTATTCAGATGATTCCTCAGTTCGTGCCGCCGTTAAGGCAGCCTTAGGTTCAAAGCTGGCATCTGACTTGCCTGTGGAAACCACTGAATTTGCAACAGCTGATGCGCTTCGCCAGTACATCGACCAGAAGGACACCAAAGGTCAGGTAAGAGCTGATCTATTTATCCTTGATGGGGAGGCGGCTCCTGAAGGCGGACTTGGAGTCGCTCGCCAGTTAAAAGATGAAGTTTTTAATTGCCCACCATCCATCGTTTTGATTGCTCGTCAATCAGACTCATGGCTTGCAGCATGGTCACGCGCTGAAGCGTCGCTGCAACATCCAGTGGATGCGTTTGCTCTGGCTAAGACAGCCACCGAACTACTACGCGCACGCCTTCTGGCAAACGCTTAATTTAATTATTTAAAGAGCGCACTCAAAAATGTCTTGGAGCCGCGCTTTTGAGTTACTCGAAAACTACTTAGATCTACCTACCGAACTTGTTCGCGAAATTATGCGCGAGATTCTTGAAGGTCGAGCAAATCCTGAAGACTTAAAACGATTTCTACTTGCTTTGAAAGAGAAGGGCGAAACTTCAGATGAAGTTGGTGCTCTGGTTGCTGAGATGTATGAACATTCCGCTCCAATCTCAATCACCCAAAGAGCAGTCGATATTGTCGGAACTGGTGGCGATAAATTCAACACTATAAATATTTCAACGATGTCGGCGATTGTTGCTGCTGCAGCAGGAGCTGTTGTGGTCAAACATGGCAATCGCGCGGCTTCATCAAAATCAGGTTCGGCAGACTTACTTGAAGCCCTAGGCGTAGCAATTAATTTAGATGGAAAATTAGTTGAACATTGTGTTGATGAATTACGAATTGGATTCTGCTTTGCGCCAAACTTCCACCCTTCAATGCGCCATGCCGCACCGGTCCGAAAAGAACTTGGTGTTCCAACGGTATTTAATATTTTGGGACCTTTGGCCAATCCCGCAAAACCAAAATCAGCAGCAATTGGCGTTGCTAATGATCGTATGCACTTGGTTATGGCTCAGGTACTAGGAGATAGAGGCGTAGATGGCTTTGTTTTCCGCGGCGATGATGGCTTGGATGAATTAACCCTCACAACAACAACTCAAGTTTTAACAATTGGAAATGGTGAAATTGAATCAGGGCTAATTGATCCGCCGAACTTTGGCATTGATTATTCGCCTATCGAAAAGCTTGTAGGTGGAGAAGCTTCAGAGAACGCCAAAATTGCGCTTTCAGTATTTGCTGGCGAAAAGGGTGCACCTAGAGATGCCACGATTTTAAATTCCGCTGCTGCAATTGCGGCATACAACAATGATGCGGAGTTGGATTTAAAGACCAGGTTCGAAGAGGGAATTGCCGCTGCGACTGAAGCGATTGATTCAGGGGCTGCAAAGAAACTGCTTGATCGTTGGGTTGAGCTGACTCAAGCAATTGCAAAATCATAAAAACCAATTCGCGCGGCTAGGGACGAAGGACCGAAAGTTGAAAACGCATATTCGCCTTCAACTTTCACGATTCTAGTTCCGTCGCTTTCTAAATAATTCAAAATCAATTCGACTTCCTCATAATTCACCTGTTGCAAGAATCCTTGATTGGAAACGTTCTCGGCTATTAATGTTAATGTTTCTAGCGCAGTGCTGACTGAAGTTGTTGCAGTTGAAACATTTGTGGCAGCCAAACGGCCATATTTAATTGATGCAAATTCCCAGAATTCTCCATTTCGTTTTGCAACTACCAATTCTGGCAATTTAGCGATGGAATTTAATCTTTCAATTCTTGATGCTGCCCTGAGTAGGTGGGCATATCTATCTCTAACTTCGATAGCATCTTCGAACTTCTCATTAATAGATAGTTCTGCCATTTTGACGCTTGATGATTCGTGCAATTCGCGGAAATCAACTTCCAGCAAGTTGCGATACTTTGCAGTTACTTCTGAATATGCAGATACGGATTGATTTCCGATGCAAGGCGCTCCACATTTGTTAATTTCAAAGAGAATGCACGGGGAGGCAGTTTTAATTGATTTATCGGTGATTTTAGGTTTGCATTGGCGAAGTGGGAGGTATTCATGTATGGCAGCGAGTGCTAGTTCGATGGAAGCGCCACCGCTAATTGGTCCGATACTTCCGGATGGATCAACTGGCGCACCTTTAGAAATTATTAATCTCGGGAAGTTTTCCTCAGTTAATTTGATCCAGGCTACACGTTCTGGATTTCTTGACCTGCGGTTATATCTAGGTTGCGCCCCTTGAATTAGCCTCAATTCTCGAATCTGCGCCTCAAGAGCAGTTGGAGTAATAATGCAATCAATACTTTCGGTTATGGAAATCATTTCGCGAATACGTTTACGGGTTTCACCAGCTGTGAAATAGGTACGGACTCGCGCCTTTAAATTCTTTGAGGTGCCTACATAAAGAGAATCGCCTTTGGCATCTTTAAAAATGTAGACGCCAGGGGATGCTGGGATATTTGCAGCCAAGTGTTTCTTAGCTGCTTGAGCTTTGGTGATGCGATTGGAAAATTCTTTGAGTTCTTCCAAAGTAAATATTCCAAATGAGCCAAGCCTTTCGATAAGTCCATGAAGCACAGAGACTGTGGCACGAACATCATCCAATGCGCGGTGCGTTGGGGTGGTTTCGGTTTTGAAGAATTGGGAGAGGGTTTCGAGTTTATAATTTCGAACTTCATCTTTAGTTAGAACCTGTCGAGCAATCTTCACGGTATCTAAAACCTGGTATTTCGGGAAGGCATAGCCAAGACCTGCTGCAGCTGCTCTCAGAAAACCAATATCAAAAGGTGCATTGTGGGCAACTAAAACCGTTTCAGAGTCGCTACCAAAAAATTCAAGCAATTGGGGAAATGCTTCATCTATTTTCGGGGCAGGTAGCAACATCGTTTCGGTAATTCCCGTAAGCACTGTGATCAATGGCGGGATTGGAACACCGGGATTGATCAGCGTTTGAAATTCGCCAATAACTTTGCCGCCGCGAACTTTCTGGGCGCCGATTTCGGTAATGGCATTTACTCCAGGAGAGCCGCCCGTGGTTTCCAAGTCGACGACGACAAAGGTGGTTTCAGATAAATGGCGTCCCAAGTCATCGAAGCTTGCTTGCCACGAAATAGGGTTTGAACTGCCATTCATAGATTCAAAGAGTAAATTAAAGCCATGACAAACGCACCTGGTTCAGCTCCGCAAGGATGGTTATCTGATTTTGCTGCCGATGGCAGCGGCGCAAATGCTAAAACTGGAATTGTTTTAGTTCACGGTTTTACTGGATCGCCAGCTGCAATGCGTCCGTGGGCACATTTTCTAAATGAACGCGGTTACTCCGTACGAATTCCTCGACTGCCAGGCCACGGAACCAAATGGCAAGATTTAAATGAAGTTAAGTGGCAAGAGTGGCCAGATCGCGCCAGCAAAGATATCGAAGAACTTTTAACGAAATGCGATCGAGTATTTGTATTTGCTCTATCAATGGGTGGCGCAACTTCAATTCAAGTAGCGCATAGATTTGGTGACAAGATTGCCGGTTTAGTTTTTGTAAACCCAATGATCACAATTAAAGGACCAGCACAATATTTCCTACCAATTCTTTCAAGAATTATTCCTAAAATGAAAGCGGTCGGTGGCGATATCAAACGTCCAGGTGCAAGCGAGTGGTCCTATAACGCACTACCTTTAAAAGGTGTAGTGCAGTTACGCAAGTTGCTTTTGGATTCGCGAGCTAAATTGCCAGAAATCAAAGTACCGTTCATGATTTTTCATTCAAAAGATGATCATGTTTTGCCGGTTTACAACACTGACATATACATGAATGAAATCGGCTCCGTGAGTAAACAGCGAATCGAGTTGGTAAATAGTTACCACGTGGCAACTGTTGATTACGATGCAGATATTATTTTTGAGAACTCATTGAATATGTTGGCTTAATTCCAACGATTATCGATATCTGGATCTCGCCGCACCAATATCTTCCAAATTTCATCTGGTTCAAAACCTGTGGCAAGGGCTGCTTCAATAGTCATAGACCCAAGTTCCGTTATTGATACATCTTTAGCCATGGTTTCGGCATTTGGATAGACCTGATTCAAACGGTTCCAGAATTCGCTAATTCGCACGGGTAAATGCCAATCCAATTGCGAGTACCGCTATTCCAACCGCACTAAATGCGGTAAGTGCGCGACGGACTTTAGGTTTTTGAATCCATTTAGATGACTTATCAACCACGGTGATCATCAATGAATACCAACTCATTGAAATGACCGCCCAGATGCAGCAAAGCAAGAAAATTCCTACACCTAAGTTGAAACTTTTCGGAACGAACTGGGGGACCAGGCCAACGCTGAAAACGGCCGCCTTTACATTTGTTAAGTTGGTTGTGATCCCAATTCGAAAAGCAGGACCAAAACCTTTGGCTTTCTCGCCTGATTCAAATTCAAATTTTCCGGCTTCGTTTTTCAATTCACGAAGTGTTTGAATAGATAGGAAGGTCAGATATAAAACACCTGCCCATTTCAAAACGTTAAAGGCTGTTGGAGAAGCTTGGAAAATTGCCGACAAACCAATACTGCTTAAGATTCCCCAAATAATAAGACCAGAAGAATTTCCCATCACTGAATAAAAGGCAGCCTGTTTTCCACTCAGAATGGATTGGCGCAAAACCATAGCCACGCCTTGGCCCGGCACTGCAACGATTATCAACACGGTCAGCGCAAATGCAGGAAGAACGCGCAGAAAATCAACCATGTGTGAAAAGTATCAGGTCTAATCCTCAATGTGCTTCAAAGCAGTCTAAAGTTAACTCCGTGAATAAAGGAAAAGTATTCGAGTGGCTTGGTGTTGTAACCGCCATCGCGTATTCACTCTTAGTTGCCTCAAATACTGGGCTCGAATTTATAGGTTTTACCTTACTTCTACTTAGTTCATTTTTAATCGGCATCTGGGCTTTTTTTGGAAAGCACCGAGGAATACTTTTCTTGCAATTCTTTTACGCCACCGCTGGAGTGATTGGAATGATTCGATGGTATCAATGACCACGTTACAGATTCTGGATTTTCTCTCCACATTCGCTTTTGCCATGGTTGGAGCGCGTGTAGCTGCTACCAAGAATATGGATTACGGCGGAATTGCATTCGTAGCTTCTGTTACGGCACTAACAGGAGGAACATTTCGTAATTTGGTTCTGCAAATTCGACCAGCTTGGCTTGAGGATAGCTACTTGCTGATTGCTGTTTTAATTGCGGTCGTCTTAACTATTGTTTTCAAATCTACAAAGCCTGTCGGTAAATTCATTTTAGTTTTGGATTCAATTTCACTTGGAATTGCTGTGGTTGCTGCTGTGGATTTGGCTATGGAATACAAATTGGGTTTGTTTGGATCGGTCGTGTTAGGAGCCTTATCTGCAGTTCTAGGTGGGCTAGTTAGAGATGTGCTTTGTCAGATTCCACCAATTCTTTTACATCGAGAAACAATTGGCACTGCCTGTTTATTGGGTGCTTGGCTCTGCGCAGCTCTGTATCAAACTGAACTCTCATCACTTGGAAGAGCGTTAATCAGTGGAGGGTTAGTGGTGTTCGTTCGTTTAATCTCAGTCAAATATCGAATTAACTTGCCAAGAATTAAGTAATTACGGTTTGATGATGGTGATTCCATTTTGAATTGAATTATTCATCTGGCTTAGCGCCTGGGGTGCTTCTTCAAGAGAAATCCTCTTTTTAATGAAGAACTCTGGATTTAATTTTCCTTCTGAAATCATTTGCAACATCGGCTGATAATCAACGGCGGCCATTCCGTGAGATCCAATCAGCTCTAATTCCCATCCAATGACTCGCGCCATAGCCATTGGGGTTAGACCATCTTCGGTCAGCAACAATCCAAGTTGAATGTGCTTTCCTAATCTTCTAAGACTTTTAACGGAAGCTTCGGCGGTCTGCTGGCTGCCAAGGGCATCTATCGATATGTGCGCACCGCCCAGAGATTGAATTTTTAAAATTGCTTCTGAGGCATGGATAGCAAAATCAGCACCAATTTCTATTGCATTATTCAATGCAGTCTCATTTAGATCAACCGCAACAACTTTTGCTCCAAATGCTTTGGCAATCATGATTGCAGATAGACCAACTCCACCGCATCCAAAAACGGCAACTAAATCTCCAGACTTAACTTTAGCCTTGGCAGTTAGCCCTCTAAAAGCAGTTGCAAATCTGCAACCT
Organism: uncultured Actinomycetes bacterium; assembly: GCA_964622225.1. Classification (GTDB taxonomy): domain Bacteria; phylum Actinomycetota; class Actinomycetes; order Nanopelagicales; family Nanopelagicaceae; genus ZLKRG08. The sequence goes on from CAZUOG010000029.1 coordinate 6,328, forward strand.
AGAGCAGCAGCAACTTCGAAAGAAATAGATTTGGGTAAATGTATTAAGTTGAAATCAGCATTCTTAATCTCAACATATTCAGCAAAGCTTCCAAATTGAGTAAATCCAGGTTGGCTTTGTGTTGGGCAGACTTGAGCGTTCCCAGAAGTGCACCATTCACAATTGCCACAACCATTTACAAATGGAACAGTTACTCGATCTCCAACTTTGAAATTCTTAACATGATTTCCAACTTGAGCTACAGAGCCAGCGAGTTCATGTCCAGGTACGTGGGGAAGTGAAATATCGGAATCGTGGCCCACGTAGCCATGCCAATCACTTCTGCAAAGCCCAGTTGCTTCCACTTTAATTAAGACCGATTTGGGAGCTGGATATGGCACCTCGATGTCCCTAACTTCAATTGGCCCATTGAATTTTTCGAAGTAAACCGCGCGCATTTGGGAAGTATATGGATACCTTTATCCAATGGCGAAAATACTTTCAGTTAACGTCACCGCTGTAGTTCATGAAGGTGCATGGACTGGCAGCGAAGGACGTACCGGAATCGATAAGCGTTCAGTGACCGGGCCAGTTGCGTTTGCAAATAATGGAGTAGCGGGAGATGTCATAGTTGATACAAAGCATCACGGTGGCTATGACAAAGCTGTTTATGCATATGCAAGAGAAGATGCAGATTGGTGGGAAACTCAAATCGGTCGAGAGATTTCAAATGGAGCATTTGGCGAAAACTTAACTACATTTGGTATTGACGTAAACGGAGCCTTGATTGGTGAGCGCTGGAAGATTGGTTCAGTGGTTTTAGAAGTAGCTGAACCTCGAATTCCATGTCGAGTTTTCGCAGGATTTTGGGATATTCCAACTTTAATTAAAGATTTCACTAATTCCAGAAGATCCGGTGCCTACTTAAGAATTATTCAAGAGGGATCAATTCAGGTTGGGGACGAAATCGAAATCTTGTCACGACCAAAACACGACGTGTCTATTAGGGATGTTTTCGCAGCAAAATCGGGAGAACGTGGCAAAATTGTAGAGTTAAGAAACGTAGAGCAACTTTCAGACGATTACAAAGAGTGGCTTGCCAAACTTTAAAAACGATAAACACCATAGGAGAAAAATGAGCAAGAAATTATTCGCAGAATTCCTCGGAACATTCACACTTGTGTTCTTAGGTGCTGGGGCAATTGTTTCCGGAAAAGCAGATTTGCAAGGAGTTGCACTTGCTCATGGTTTAGCAATTTTCGTTATGGTGTCAGCTTTTGCCGGAACTTCTGGGGCACATTTCAATCCAGCAGTTTCTGCTGCAATGCTTGCAACAAAAAGAATTGATATTCAGAAATTCTCATATTTTGTGGTCGCACAACTTCTTGGTGCAAGCATTGCCTCATTGACGCTTAACATTATTTATGGTCATGCAAATGGTTACGGACTTCCTGCAATCGCATCGGTCTCAACTGGCGCTGGCGCGTTAGCCGAAGTCTTGGGCACTGCACTCTTGGTATTTGTAATTTTTGGTGTTGCAGTAGATAAAAGAAGTGCTGCATCTGCTCTTCCAGGTTTACCTATTGGTTTAACTATCTCTGCGATCATTTTTTCGGTTGGACCGATTACCGGTGCGGCACTTAACCCTGCACGTTGGTTCGGACCTGCCTTGGTCTCAGGTGATTGGACCAATGCGCTGCTTTACATATTTGCTCCGACAATTGGTGCAGTTTTGGCTGCGTTGATTTATCAAGCGGTGGTAAAACCAAAGCAGTAAATTGAAATCTAAGTTAAGGATTGGATTTCCAGTCTTTCTCGCATCCGTAAATATGCGAGCAGGGCTGGTTCTCATCGGACCACTTATTCCAATACTTAAATCGCATTTTGATTTGAGTACCACTCAAATTTCTTTTCTGGCTGCGATTCCGCTTATATGTTTCGCTGGATCAAGTTTGATTATGGGATATGTAAGTCGGCTCGGTTCAAGCAATAGAATCATTACTTGGGCGCTAATTACTCTTTCGGTTGCATTAACTGCTCGCGCGTTCACCGGAGAGATTGGTTTATTCGTTTTCTCATTTCTAATGGGAATTTCGATTGCTGTGATCAACTATGAAATACCTGCTTGGGTTAAAGAGCATGCGCCTAATGACTCTGGTTTCATGACTGGTATTTACGTGACCATCATGGGCATATTTGCCGCAATTTCAATTGCAATAAGCGTGCCTTTAGCAGAGCTAAATTCGCTCACCTGGAAAATGGAGATGTTGCCATGGATTCTTGTGGCAATTCTTAGCGCCATTTATTGGAAGATGAAAATGAATAGCGGCGGGGAAGTGGTTGTGAAAAAGACGCCTCATTTCTGGCAATCCAAAGCGTTTAAGAACCCAATTGCGTGGGCGCTGGTGTTTTTCTTTGGACTTGAATCAATGGCGTTTTATGGAACTGCAACATGGTTTCCCACTCTGCTAACAACAAAGGGATTTACGCTACGAGAAGCTGCGGTTGCAGTTTCAATTTCTGGAATTATTGGAAGCGCGGTGAGTATCGCAGTGCCACATTATATTGAAGGTTTAAAAGATCCACGGTGGGCAATCGTTTTGATTTCGGCTGTTATGACACTGGGATTTTTCATGATTACAGTTCAAGATGGAGCAATCCTTCTACTTTGGTTAACCATTTCCAATATTGGAATCTCAATTGTTTTTCCTATTGCACTTCTTCTGTATGGAGCAAAGTCAGATTCACCTGAAGCAACTAGAAACCTATCTACAATGGTGCAGTCGCTTGCTTACATACTTTCTTCAACTGGGCCACTCTTCATGGGCACACTTCATGATCATTTCAATAGCTGGGATGTTGCTATGTATGGGGTAGTAGTTCTCTGCTTGCTGCAATTGGTAACAGGTTGGATCGTAGGCAAACCTTCAAAGATTGCTTACTAGTTCAAACTCCAAACATCGTATTTATCAAGATCCAAATGTTGTCCATGTTGTTTAAGAATGGCTGCTATCTGACCCCAATGTTGCGCAGTGTGCATAACTGCTTGCCCCAGAATGGTTGAACGGTATGAATTCTGTTGACCTTCATCGTTGGCAAATGTTAAGACTTCATCTTCTTTTAATGATTCGTCAATCATGCATTGATCGAGTTTATTTAAATAGGTTTTTGATTTAACAAGCACTTCGGAGTTAACTATTTTTTCAGGGTTTCCATAAGGAATTCCAGTTAGGCAAAATCGATACCACTCGGCCGCGCCAATAAAGTGCGTCAGTAAACGACCAACCGACCATTCACCTTCTGCGGCCGCCAGGCCATAAATCTCTTCTGGAAGTTTCGATACATCTTCAAATAGACCTTGATTTGCCCACTGCATAGTCTTTAAGGATTTGTTAATTGAAATCATGGCATTACTTTAGTTCGATAATAGATACACGTAGACTTTAGACATGAAATCAGTTGTCGCGGAAGAACTCGTAAAAACATATGACAAGGGAAAAGTTCGAGCGTTAGATAAGTTAAGCCTAGATGTAGAAGAAGGCTCTGTTCTGGGTGTTCTTGGACCAAATGGTGCAGGTAAAACAACTGCAGTGAGAGTTCTTTCTACTCTGTTGCGACCAGATTCAGGAAAAGCAACAGTTGCAGGAATAGATGTAATAAAAAATCCGGAAAAGGTAAGAGAAGTTATAGGACTATCTGGCCAATACGCAGCGGTCGATGAGATTTTAACTGGATATGACAATCTTGTGATGTTTGGACAGCTTTATCACTTAGGCAAAAAGAACTCAGTAGCAAGGGCAAATGAATTACTTGAGCGCTTTAGGTTAACTGATGCCGCAAAACGTCCTATCAAAACTTATTCAGGAGGTATGCGTCGCAGGCTTGATTTAGCAGCATCCCTGATTGTTAAACCTAAAGTTCTTTTCTTAGATGAACCAACAACAGGTCTTGATCCTCGCGGCCGACAAGATATGTGGGGAGTGATTGAAGAGTTGGTAAAAGGTGGGGTCACTCTCTTACTAACAACTCAGTACTTAGAAGAGGCGGATCAACTAGCAGATGAAATTGCAGTAATTGACACAGGAAAAGTAATTGCTCGCGGCACATCTGATGCACTTAAAAAACAAGTCGGCGGTGAACGTCTAGAAGTCGTAGTGGAATCTCAACATATTCAAAAAACAATGGAAATTGTTTCGAAGATAAGCGGAATAAATCCATCTTTGGATGAGGGTTTACGACAAGTATCGGCCCCTGTTTCTGGAGGATCTAAAGCCCTGTTTGATGTCTTAAAAGCTTTAGATGAATCGGGGATACATGCGTTAGATGTGGGTTTAAAACGACCTTCGCTGGATGACGTCTTCCTTTCATTAACAGGACACACCGCAGAGATTACGGAGAAGAACTAAATGAGCGCCATAAGTGATGTTTTGATTATTACTCAAAGACAACTTCGCCAATTAACCAGAGTTCCTGAAGTATTGATCTTTTCAACGATTCAGCCTGTGATGTTCGTATTGCTCTTTAGATATGTCTTTGGTGGCTCAATCAATACAGGCCAGCCAGGAGGCTATGTGCAGCTGCTTATGCCTGGAATCTTCGTGCAAACTGTTGCCTTTACGTTAGCTAGTACCGCATCTGGCTTGGCTGAAGATTTAAAAAAGGGTCTTATTGATCGATTTAGATCTTTGCCTATTTCACAATCAGCGTTGGTTATAGGTAGAACACTTGGAGACTCTTTATTAAACATTGTCGTTTTAACTGTAATGGGAATTGCAGGTTACGTAGTCGGTTGGCGTCCAAGTGGCGGGCTATTTAAAGTTGTTTTAGGTTTTCTATTTTTGTTGTTCTTTGGTTACGCATTGTCATGGCTCGGAGTGCTTGTGGGACTTTCTGCATCGGATGCACGTGTGGTGCAAAATGTAAGTTTTATAGTGACATTCCCGCTGACTTTTCTGTCTAACGCATTTGCACCAACCACTGGAATGCCAAGGATTTTGCAGTATTTTGCAGAGTGGAACCCGGTATCAACAATGGTTGCTGCTTGTCGAGAATTATTCGGATTAGAGAATC
>CAZUOG010000030.1:0-11370 GCA_964622225.1 uncultured Actinomycetes bacterium
GCCCGTACCAATTCCTGCAGCTCTTAATAAATTTCGTCTATCTAGTTCTTTTAAGTGAAAAATTTCATGGCCATGCATTTTAGATTCCCCTAGGTTTTACAAAATATGAATGTGCTATATCCAAATTTTTTCGATTTAAGTCTTGGCTTCGAGCCGCTAGAAAATATTCAACACGTGCCATATCTGAAGCTATTTGAACTCGTACGTGTCCGGAATTTGGGGCTTTAACGCCAGACTTGTATGCATCCTCGTTAAACATTGAAAAAGTATCATCTGCAGGATTGGGCATCGATTGATAAATCAGTCCATCTCGCTCTTGAGTTACAAATATGTGGTCATGACCCTGGAAGAAAATTGATACTTTATGTTTAACCATCAAGTCATGAATAGGTAAATCCCAAGTAGGGCGTTGTTCTTTAAATGATGTATTCCCCTTTGGATCGCGCCCTCCCCATTCATAATCTGTAGATACTTCCACTGCGCCACGGCCAGTACCCATTACATGGTGTGCGAAAACAAATATGTATTTAGCTTTAGAAGATTCAAGCGTTTTCTTTAACCATAAATATTGTTCGTCTCCGATTCCAATTTGCCAAAGATCTTTGGTTTTGCCATTGCCCGCACCTTTATTGACGGCAGCTTGGTCAATGCCCGCTACGTTATCGACCGCGCTCTTGGAATGCCAATAGGGATCTAATGTAATAAATTGAGCATCACCCCAAGTCCAGCTGTAGTAATCTCTTAATTGTCCGATACCAGGAACATTTGTTTGATCTCCAGTGTAAAAATTATCTGGCGCAGGTAGTGGATAAAAAAGATTTCTCGCATTTCCAGCCAAAATAGCTGGATTAGTTGTTGAGCCATCAAGTAGATATTGTGCAGCTTGTTCATGATTTCCGTTAACCAGAAAAATTGGAGTTGTTGCACCTATTACTCCAAGCCAATCTCTTTGGGTGCGATAAATCTTCTCCACATTCTCTTTTGTCGCTTGACCTTTTCCTATTAGCGGATCAATGCTGAAATCATCGCCAAGCATGATGTGAAAGTCGTTGTTTTGTGCAGCCACGTTTCCCATGGTGACGTAATAAAGCTCTGAATTAAACATCTTTCCGGCTCTTTCAGGGTGGGTATCACCGTGTAGAGAGAAACTGAAATTCTTACCAGAGCTTCTCTGAGTTTGGAAATAATACGTTTTACTTACTGAAGAAATTGAACTACTTGTACTCTTGAATCTAATTCGATAAAAATATTTGGTATTACTCTTTAAGTTTTTAAGGTCAAAAACACTTGGCACATTTGGATTTATTTGAATCGTCGCACTCTTGCTTGCAAATGTTTTGCCATTGGTGCCGTACTCGATACCTGCAGATATGGATTCAGAGGACATCAAACTAATTGCTATAGAACTGTTGCTCGGTCTGCCCAAAATTAGATTGAGATTTGGAGCTGCCCAGGAGGCAGAATTACTGCCGACCAAATGGCTTAGATATCCGGCAGCAGAGCCGATTAATAGTGAACGCCGTGAAATCTCAATATTCATGTCCTCAAGGTATGAACGAAGATTGCCATTTCAATGGCGAATTCATGTGAAAACTATGTGATGAATACTTAGGCTTCAGCTGTGAGTGCTCGCGCTTGATCGCAGTCCTTTTTCATCTGCTCAAGCAGTGGATCTAGACCCTCAAACTTGATGGTCTCGCGAAGGCGCCAGCCAAATACAAATTTGCACTTCTTGTCATATAAATCAAGGCCTGTTTGATCAAGCGCATATGCCTCAATCTGTCTGGTGCGAATTCCTTCAAATGTTGGATTGGTGCCAATGGAAATTGCAGCTGGCCACTTTTGATTTTCAACTTCTAACCATCCCGCATAAATTCCGTCCGCAGGAATTGTCCAGTTGCCACTTAAACCTAGATTGGCAGTTGGATAGCCAATGGTGCGGCCGCGCTTTTCGCCATGAATCACCATGCCTTCTAATGTGAAGCGATGTCCTAACAATTCATTAGCAAATTGAATATCACCTTCAAAGATTAAATTGCGAATTCGGGTCGATGAAATTACGCCCATACTCTCTTGCAAATTATGTACTTCTACTTGGAATCCATAATTGCGCAAGTCTTCTGCTTTACCTTCAGCGCCTTTGCCGTACGTGAAATTAGAACCAACCATGACCGCTTTAGCTTCTAATTCGTGAATCAAAACTCTATTGACGAAATCATCTGGCGACATCGAGGCAAACTCTTTATCGAAATCAATAACTAAAACTGCATCTGCTCCGAATTTCAGCAATAGATTGATGCGCGCATCAAGTGAAGTTAAATGTGTTGGCGCCTTATCTGGCGCAAATAGCGTGGTTGGGTGCGGCTCGAAAGTCATAGCCACCACAGGATTGCCGAATTTCTCTGCATCTTTAAGAAGTTGCTGGTGGCCAACATGAACACCATCAAAGTTCCCGATTACGACGGTGGAACCTTTGATTGGTTCTGGCTTCCAAGAGAGACGCATAGGCCTAACCTTATAAATTCCTAGCAAAAACCGTAAACGGTTTTGCATTTCCGTCTGCGTCTTCAAGTAGCGCTGCGAGCGTGCCATCAGGGGCTAGCGCTGCGACAACTCCGGATGTGCCGCTAGGCGAAATTTTTCGACCAAATTTCAATTCGGAAACTTCATGTAAATCTAATTGGCGCGGAGTGAAGATCTTTGATGCAACATAGGCAACGCTCATTAATTCACCGGCCATTGATAAATCGAAGATACCAACTTGAGTGCGGCGCAGCGCAGTTAAATGACCGCCACAATCGCGTGCAATTGCGCGGATATACGTACCAGCGCTGCATTTAACTGAGATATCAACTTCATCGCCGCGAATTTCATTGATCTTAATTTCATAAACTTGCACCTCGCGAGCAGGAATATCAACCTCTACCCCTTCGCGTACCAAATCATATGCACGCTTTCCATCGATACGAATTGCTGATACCGATGATGGCTTCTGCATAATTTTGCCAACTTGTTTTGCAAATGCTGCAGGAATATCTGCAGGGATTTCAGTAGTTGCAATTACTTCGCCCTCTTTGTCATCAGTTGAAGTCAATTGCCCAAGTTTTACAGTAGCGTCATATGCCTTAATTCCAGCTGTGATGTATTGCAATAAACGGGTGCCATTTCCAACGCCTAAAACTAAGACTCCGGTTGCCATTGGATCTAATGTTCCGGCATGACCAATTTTTCGAGTGTTTAACTCTTTACGTGCTTTTGCAACTACATCGTGGCTAGTGATGCCACCAGGTTTATCGACTACTAGAAAGCCGTGAGTCATTAATGAAAGTTACTTCTTGTAAGGATCTTCAACGACTGGCTTTGCGCCTTTAGCAATTTTCGCTACTTCGTCGTCATGCTTCTTAATTTCAGAAAGTAAAGATTCCATCTGTTGCGCAGCTTCTGGAAGTGCATCACTGAAGAATTCAAGAGTAGGTGTAATTCGAGTACCTAATTCATGGCCGACAGCGGTGCGCAATAAACCTTTGGCAGATTCAAGAGCAGCCTTGGTTTTCGCTTGCTGGTCGTGATCGCCAAATACAGTGTAGAAAACAGAAGCGTTCTGAAGGTCGCCAGTTACGCGCACGTCAGTAATGGTGACGAAACCAAGACGAGGATCTTTGATCTTTGTCTCAAGTGTTCGTGCCACCACAACTTTAATGCGGTCTGCGACCTTTTCAGAACGTACTGACATTATGCGCGCTTCTTCTCCTGCATATCAAAGACTTGGACGATATCTCCAACAGCAAGTTCCTTGAAACCAACTCCGATACCGCACTCGTAACCTTCGCGAACTTCAGTTGCATCTTCCTTGAAACGCTTTAGCGATTCAACAGTTAGATCATCTGCAACTACAGTTCCGCCGCGTAATACACGCGCCTTTGCATTTCGACGAATTATGCCGTCTTGTACAAGTGAACCTGCGATGAGTCCTGCCTTAGATGACTTAAAGATTTCGCGGACTTCTGCGTTACCGAGTACCACTTCTTCGTACTCTGGCTTGAGCATTCCCTTAAGTGAAAGTTCGATATCTTCAATTGCCTTATAGATAACTGAATAGAAACGAACTTCGACACCTTCTTGATCTGCGTAAATTGCTGTCTGTTGTTCAGGCTTAACGTTAAAACCGATCACTACTGCAGTCGATGCAGAGGCAAGAGTGATATCTGACTTGGTAATTGCACCAACGCCACGGTGAATAACGCGAAGATCAACTTCAGCTCCGACATCAAGCTGCATCAGTGCATCTTCGAGCGCTTCTACCGAACCAGATACGTCGCCCTTGATAATAAGGTTGAGTGTAGAAATCTTGGATTGCTCCATGAAATCTTCCAACGAAACTTTCTTGCGAGCCTTTGCAAGTTGCGCATTGCGTTCTGCTGCTTGGCGCTTCTCTGCAATCTGACGAGCAGTGCGATCTTCTTCTGCAACGAGGAAGGTATCTCCGGCATCTGGAACAGATGTGAAACCAAGAACCTGAACTGGACGTGATGGACCAGCTTCTTCAACGTTTGCGCCGAATTCATCTAGCATCGCACGAACACGACCGAATGAACCACCAGCAACAATTGCATCGCCAACTTTAAGAGTTCCGCGCTGCACAAGAACTGTGGCAACTGGACCGCGACCGCGATCTAGGTGTGCTTCGATTGCAACACCGCGAGCATCATCATCTGCAACTGCGCGCAGATCAATTGCTGCATCTGCTGTAAGCAGAATTGCATCGATAAGTTCCTTGATTCCTTTTCCGCCCTTTGCAGAAACATCAACGAAAATTGTGTCTCCGCCGTACTCTTCAGCGATCAGGTTGTACTCAGTTAATTGCTGACGAACCTTTGCAGGGTTAGCGTCTTCTTTATCAACTTTGTTAACTGCAACCACGATTGGAACATCAGCAGCTTGAGCGTGGTTAAGCGCTTCAATTGTCTGAGGCATAACGCCGTCATCAGCTGCAACTACAAGTACTGCGATATCGGTGACTTTGGCACCGCGAGCGCGCATTGCGGTAAACGCTTCGTGTCCCGGAGTATCAATAAATGTAATTGCGCGATTAACGTCTTCATGATCATGGTGAATTTGATAAGCACCAATATGCTGAGTAATTCCACCAGCTTCAGTTTTGATAACTTCTGTTTGGCGAATTGCATCAAGCAAACGAGTCTTACCGTGATCAACGTGACCCATAACAGTTACAACTGGTGGACGCGCTTCAAGTAATTCTGAATCAATATCTTCTAGCTCTCCTGCTAGATCGATATCAAATGATTCAAGAATTTCGCGGTCTTCATCTTCTGGAGAAACAATCTGAATGTTATATCCAAGTTCTGAACCCAAAATTGCGAAGGTATCTTCATCAACTGATTGAGTTGCAGTAACCATTTCTCCAAGCATAAATAGCGCTTGAACTAACTGCGCAGCATCGCAATTAATGCGCTCTGCAAAGTCAGCTAACGATGAACCGCGGCGCATGCGAATAACAGTTGAACCATCGCCGCGTGGAATCTTTACGCCACCGAGTGAAGGTGCTTGCATGTTTTCGAAATCATCACGCAAAGCTTTCTTACTCTTTTTATTATTACTCTTCTTTGATCCGCCCTTACCGAAAGCGCCCGCAGTATTTCCGCGACCGCCAGGTCCTGGACGTGCACCACCAGGACGATTAAATCCGCCTTGACCACCTGGTGCACCACCAGGTGCGCCACCGGTGTTTGCACCTGGACGATATGGAGATCCGCCACCAGTTCCACCCGGACCACCTTGCGGTCTTCCACCTTGTTGCGGACGTGCAGCAAAACCAGGACGTTGTCCGCCACCTTGTTGTGGGCGTGCAGCAAAACCTGGACGCTGACCACCAGGTCCACCTGGACGACCACCTGGACGACCACCTGGTCTTGGTTGTTCGCCAGGTCTAATAGTTTGATTTTGTCTATTAATTGGTGGTCGTGGCATTCCATTTCCACCGAAAGGATTATTTCCTGCCGGACGCGGCGGACGTGGCATTGCAGTTCCGAAAGGATTATTTCCACCAGTTCTCGCCGGTGGTTTTGGAATATTAGTTGGGTTTGGCGCAGTAGCTGGTTTTGGTGTTGCAGGTTTTGGTTCAACTGCCTTTAGCGCTTCAAGATCAACGCCAAGTTCTGCAGCTAACTCTGCTGCTAGTTGCGGATTAAGTTTATTATCCGTTTCAGATTTTTTCGGTGCAGCTTTCTTTGTAGCTGCTTTCTTTACCGGTTTTGCTTCAGCTTCTACTTTTGCATTTGGGAATGCTTCAATTAAACGACGCGCAACAGGCGGTTCGATTGTTGAAGAGGCGCTCGTTACGAATTCGCCCATCTCTTTTAACTTAGCAAGTACGACCTTGCTTTCCATACCGAGTTGTTTTGCTAACTCGTGTACACGGACTTTTGCCACATTTCTCCTTCGTGGTCTCCGTGTAAACGTTTACATCAGAAACCTAGTTTTGTTTCCTCATGATCGAGCGGTGCTCATTAGCGTGTCATTTTCTTTTCATCCATTTCGGTTGCTCGCCAAGTGCGAGGGTCAAACTCTATCAGCGTTTATTGCGCCGGGCTATCTGAGTGAATATCGATGCGCCAGCCTGTTAATCGCGCTGCCAGGCGTGCATTTTGGCCATCTTTGCCGATTGCAAGTGACAATTGATAATCCGGAACCACGACTTTTGCGCTGCGGGTGGCTTCATCGACAACTTCGACGCTGCCGACTTTTGCAGGGGCAAGTGCGTTAGCTACATAAACTGCAGGATCATCCGAAAAATCAACGATGTCGATTTTTTCACCGTGCAGCTCTTCCATAACTGCACGTGCGCGCGCGCCCATGGGTCCAATCAATGCGCCTTTTGCCGAAACTCCAGAGCGGTGTGCGCGTACTGAAATTTTAGTGCGATGTCCAGCTTCGCGAGCAATACCCATAATTTCAACAATACGATCTTTGATTTCTGGAACTTCGAGCGCGAATAATTGTTTAACTAAAGCTGGATGTGAACGTGAAAGCGTGATTTCTGGCCCACGAGTTCCTTGTTTTACATCAACTACGAAACATTTGATGCGATCACCATGTGTGAATACTTCACCCGGTACTTGCTCCTGTGGTGGAACTTTTCCTTCGGTGCGACCAAGATTTACGTAAATCATTTTGCCGTCGCGACCTTGTTCGACCATTCCAGAAATTACATCGCCAACATTCATTGATAATTCGCCAACAATTGCGGCATCTTTTGTTTGGCGCATGTACTGCTTGATTGCTTGACGCGCAGTTGATGTGGCAACGCGGGTGAACTCTTCGTTGCGATCTTGCACTTCCCCGATACGATCACCGGTTTCAGAAAATACTGGAACGAAAACTTGGATCTCACCGGTTTCGCGATCTAGCTGAACTCGTGCATGTTCAAGTGCGTGGTCGGTGTGGTTGTAAGCAGTTAATACTGCACCTTCAATTGCAATGATGATTGCATTAAGCGACATCTCTTTTTCGGTGGTTAGCGCTTGGAGCGCTTTCATATCTACATGCATTTCTTAACGCTCCTTTCGATTGAATTCGACTTCGATAGTCGCGCGTTTAACATCGGCAAAAGCAACTGTGCAGCAATCCAGCTTCACTTCATCTTCAGTAGCGGACTCGATTCGGCCTTTGCAGATTTGGCCATCTAATTTAATAATCTTTACTAAACGATCAACATTCTTACGCCAGTGACGAAGCGCAGTTAATGGGCGGTCGACACCAGGTGAAGTAACTTCAAGTGTGTACGGAGCATCGCCCATAAATGAGGCGCCATCCATTGCTTCCCCAACCAAACGGCTGGCATCGGTGACCTGATCAAGATTTAAACCAGTTTCGGAGTCGACAATAACTGTCACGAAACGGTGTTTTCCGGGAGTATGTACCTGCACCTCTTCAAGAACGAGACCTGCTTTGGAAACAAGCGGTTCTACTAGTTCGAAGATTTGATCTCTGAGTGCCATATTTAATGCCTATTCTATTTTTATTAATTTATTGTTGAGTTGTAGGGCGTTAATTTACAAGGTCATACCCAACTTTGGCAATTAGTAGTCCTGTCATCAATAAAAAGACTTTACGTACTAATGGCGAACCGCCTTTGATTGCCATCTTTGAACCAAGCGTTGAGCCCGCAATATTTGAAATAGCAAGGGCAATTCCAATTCCGTAAAGAATCACACCATGTTTTGCAAAGATAATAATCGCAGCCAAATTTGTCGCCACGTTTGTAAATTTCGCAATCGCCGAAGCAGTTAAGAATCCATATCCAAGTGCGCCGACTAAAACCGCCATTAAGAATGTTCCGGTACCTGGACCAAAGATTCCGTCATAGAAACCGATTGAAAGACCTGCAATTGCCGCTACTTTGTAATTAAGTTTTACGTTTTCTTCATGGCCAAGTTTTGGATTTATAAAAGTATAAACAAAGATAACTACCAGGGCAATAAAAACAGCGATACGTAAATTATCGGTTGGAACTCGTGAAGCAAGTTGTGCGCCACTCATAGATCCAAAGAAGGCTGGGATTGCCATCGAAGCCAACATCTTCTTATCAATGCTTATCTGCTTGCGATATCTATTTGCAGCATTTGCAGTACCAAAGATTGAAGCGAATTTATTGGTACCTAAAACATTTACCACTGGTCTATCGCTCAGCCCCAACATCAATGAAGGTAATTGAATTAGCCCTCCACCGCCAGCGATTGCATCAAAAAAACCTGCAGTTGCCGCAGCGGCGCAGAGGAAGAAAATCACGAGAAGAGTTTGGCTACTTCTGAAACCACATCGCCGACTGCAACTTCGCATTTTTCGCCTGTTGCGCGGATGCGAATTTCAACTTTGCCCTCGGCAAGACCTTTGCCGACAATCACAATTACTGGATTACCGATTAGTTCTGAATCTTTGAACTTAACACCAGCCGATGGATCGCGGCGATCATCCAACATGACTGTTAGCCCAACTGATTCCATAAGTTCGCCGATTTCAAGTGCTTTATCGAAGACCGCGTCTTCTTTGCCGGTTGCGACAATATGAACCATTGCTGGTGCAATCTCTGCTGGCCAATTCAAACCAATCTCATCGGCAGTCTGTTCTGCAATTGCTGCAACTGCACGACTTACGCCAATTCCATAAGAACCCATGGTGACAATCTGAGACTTACCATTTTGATCAAGCACAGTCAGATTAAGTGCCTCTGCATACTTGCGACCAAGTTGGAAGATATGGCCGATTTCAATGGCGCGATCGATAACTACTTCGGTGTTGCACTCTGGGCAGCTATCTCCTGCGCGAACTTCTGCAGCTTCAATATAGCCATCAACAACAAAGTCACGACCGTTAACCACGTTACGTGCATGGCAATCTTTTTTGTTCGCTCCTGTTACCCAAGCAGTTCCCGGCGCTACGCGTGGATCGGCAAGCAAAGTAATTTCATTTGCTTTTGCATCTTGTGGTCCGATGTAGCCTTTAACAAGATTTGGGAACTTCTTGAAATCTTCTTCTTCAAAAATACGAATTTCATTTACGCCAGCAAGGTTCGCTTCAACGCGCTTTAGATCAACTTCACGATCTCCCGGAACCAAAATTGCATATGGCTTTCCATCGACCATCAACATGATGTTCTTTAAGGTATCGCTTGCTTTGTAACCGCCGCCGAACTTTTCATTTAATAGATCAACCAATGAATCAATTGTTGGAGTATTTGGCGTATCCATCACTTCAAGCGCTGGGAAATTGCCATCGCCTGCAGGAACAACTGTCTTCATCGCTTCTACGTTTGCAGCGTAACCGCACTTAGGACATAGAACATATGTATCTTCACCAGTTGCACATGGAGCTAAGAATTCTTCAGATTTAGAACCGCCCATTGCACCAGCTGTTGCGCTAACAATGTTGTACTTAAGTCCAAGACGATCAAAAGTTTTTTCATAAGCATCGCGGTGCTTTTGGTAGGAAACTTCAAGACCTGCATCATCAACATCAAATGAATATGAATCTTTCATTACGAATTCACGGCCGCGGATAATTCCTGAACGTGGACGCGCTTCATCGCGATACTTTGTTTGAATTTGATAAATCGATAAAGGTAAATCTTTATAAGATGAGTATTCGCCTTTAACCATCAAGGTAAACATCTCTTCATGGGTAGGACCTAATAAATAATCTGCACCTTTACGGTCCTGCAAGCGAAACAAACTTGGTCCGTACTCTTCCCAACGATTTGTAGCTTCATAGGCATCTTTTGGAAGAAGCGCTGGAAAATGTACTTCTTGAAAACCAGCCGCATCCATCTCTTCGCGAATTACACGTTCGACATTTCGAAGTGCAATTACTCCAAGTGGCAACCAAGAGAAAATTCCTGCCGCGATTGGTCGCACATAACCTGCGCGAACTAATAATTTATGCGAAGTAACTGTGGCATCTGCTGGATCATCACGAAGCGTGCGCAAGAACAGCTTGGACATTTTCAGCATTTACTTAACCTCTACTGACGGTTCTCCAGATGCAACTCCAGCTGCTTCCATCTCTTCACCAAATCGCAACGCTTCTTCGATAAGCGTTTCGACAATCTGTGATTCCGGAACAGTTTTAATAACTTCACCCTTAACGAAAATCTGTCCTTTGCCATTTCCTGATGCAACGCCAAGATCAGCTTCGCGCGCTTCACCTGGGCCATTAACAACGCAGCCCATAACTGCTACACGTAGCGGCACTGTCATTCCTTGCAAACCTGCCTGCACTTTTTCTGCCAAGGTGTAAACATCAACTTGTGCGCGACCGCATGAAGGGCAAGAAACTATTTCTAATTTACGTTGACGAAGTCCGAGAGATTCCAGAATTGAAATGCCGACTTTAACTTCTTCAACTGGAGGTGCTGACATCGATACGCGGATAGTGTCTCCAATACCTTCAGCTAGCAAAATTCCAAATGCAGTTGCAGATTTGATTGTTGCTTGGAATGCCGGGCCTGCTTCTGTTACACCTAAGTGCAATGGATAATCACACTTCTCTGCAAGTAAACGATATGCCTTGACCATAGTCACTGGATCATGGTGTTTAACGGAAATTTTGAAATTTGAGAAGCCGTGCTCTTCAAATAGAGATGCTTCCCAAAGTGCGCTCTCAGCTAATGCTTCTGGAGTTGCTTTGCCGTACTTAGCAAGAAGTCGTGGATCTAATGAACCAGCATTAACACCGATACGAATTGGTGTATTTGAAGCCAGAGCTGCCTTTGCAACTTCTTTTACTTTGTCATCAAACTGTTTGATGTTTCCTGGATTTACACGAACTGCTGCGCAACCAGCATCAATTGCGGCA
>CAZUOG010000031.1:0-11240 GCA_964622225.1 uncultured Actinomycetes bacterium
CCAAGTGCCCCTGGATCGCGCTCTGCGAAAACTTTGATGGTCTTGCCACCAACGGTGATTGAACCTTCGCCAGCTGAAACTTCTACTGGAAGGCGACCCAAGATTGAGTCGTACTTGAGAAGGTGTGCAAGTGTTGAGGTCGGAGTTAAATCATTAATTCCGACGATTTCGATATTTGGGTTATCAAGAGCTGCGCGGAAAAAGTTACGGCCAATGCGACCGAATCCGTTGATACCAACTTTAGTTGCCATGAAAATTCTTACCTCTCACATGAAAAAACCCAGCGACTGGGTGGATAAATTTGCATCCACAACGCTGGGGTACTCCGCAATCCTATCGCAGAGGATGGATTTAGTTAAGTTTTAGTTAAGTAAATCTGGCGAGAGACCAGCCTCAGTATCTGGAATTCCAAGCTCTACCGCACGCTTATCAGCCATCGCTAGCAAGCGTCTGATACGACCCGCTATCGCATCCTTAGTCATAGGTGGAGTTGCAAGCGATCCCAATTCTTCAAGAGATGCCTGGCCGTGATTAATACGCAACTCTCCAGCCTCTTTCAAATGATCAGGAATTGTTTCACCAAGAATTTCCATGGCGCGCTGCACTCTTGCAGAAGCCGCAACTGCAGCCCTTGCACTTCGTCGTAAATTTGCATCATCAAAATTTGCTAAACGATTTGCAGTCGCACGAACTTCTCGACGCATTCTTCGTTCTTCCCAAGCCATTACAGATTCATGTGCACCAAAACGAGTAAGGAGCGCGCCAATTGCATCTCCGTCTCTAATTACTACACGATCTACTCCACGAACTTCGCGTGCTTTCGCAGAAATTCCTAAACGTCTAGCTGCGCCAACAAGTGCAAGAGCTGCTTCAGGTCCTGGGCAAGTAATTTCTAAAGACGATGAACGTCCTGGTTCAGTTAATGAACCATGTGCAATAAATGCACCTCTCCATGCAGATTCTGCATCGCAGATCGGGCCATTTACTACCTGTGGCGGAAGTCCGCGAATAGGTCTGTTATGAGAATCTACTAAACCTGTCTGTCTGGCAAGTGCTTCGCCATCTTCGATTACTCGAATTACATATCGAGAACCTTTTCGAATGCCAGATGATGAAATAACAGCTAAATCAGATTCATGTCCATATAAATCTGCAATATCTTTTCGAAGTCGACGTGCGCTTTGAGCTGCATCCAATTCAACTTCAACGACAATTTTCCCTGCTGCAATATGTAGACCACCGGCAAAACGAACTAACGCCGAAACTTCAGCTTTGCGGCAGCAAGGCTTTGTTACAGGAAGACGTGTAAGTTCGTCTTTTAAACTCGATGTCATTGCCATACGTGCCGTTATTCAACCTTACTTATAGAAATTTTGCTGAAAAATTGAACGAAAATTTGAATTTAATTTTGAAATATCATGATGAATTGCTCCAGGTGCGCGTCTTAGGTCACCAATTATCAATTTTCCGCCGAAACCTTCAACCACGGCTTCAAGGTTTTTCTGATCTCGAATACCTGAATGGTCAGCCAGAACATAATCAAAACGAAGCGATGGAGCATATTGATTTAGAAGTTGAAGATGCTCTTCTGGGGTGTAACCAGCAAATTCATCACCAGCGATTGATGGATGCGCATCTAAATTCAGCAAGATAATTTTCTTAGCGCTACTTGAACATAGCGCTTCTCGTTGCGCTGGAACCATTAAATGTGGCAGCACTGATGTGAGCCAAGATCCTGGACCCATTGTTATGTAATCAGCATCTTCAATAGCTCGAATTGCTTCAGGTCTTGCAGGTGGATTCTCTGGAATTATTTTTATTGATTCTAAGCGGCCTTTTGCAGTTGCCACTTCTTTCTGTCCGCGAACCACAATTCGACCAACGCTAGTTTGAAAAGTTCCTTCAATATCTAGTGGCTGAGCTGCCATCGGTAGAACTCTGCCAACCACGCGAAGCAAAGAGCCCACTCGATCAAGGCCAGCAACAAAATCTCCATCGCGGTCCCAAAGCGCAGTCAATAACAAATTACCAACAGTGTGTTGATTTAAGTTTCCTTCGCTTGTAAATCTGTATTGCAGAATTTCCGCCCAGCTTCTACCCCATTCATCATCTGAACAGAGCGCAGTTAGCGCCATTCTTAAATCTCCGGGAGGAAGAATGTCGAACTCTTCGCGCAATCTGCCGCTAGATCCACCATTGTCTGCAACGGTGACGATTGCAGTTATTTGATGTGTTAATTGTCTAAGTGCACTTAGAGTTGCAGCCAATCCATGACCGCCTCCAAGTGCAACTACTTTCGGTGTAGAGAAATCTATTTGACTCATTCCCTACCAACATCGCGATGTACAGCGTGTGCTTCTATTTCAAATTCATCATATTTTCCAGAGAGTTGTTTTGCTAATTCTTCGGCGATTGCGACGCTGCGGTGTTTGCCACCAGTGCAACCGACTGCAAGAGTTATATACTTCTTTCCTTCGCGTAGGTAACCGCCGCTCATCTTCTTTAATAATTGCGAATAATTTGAAATGGTTTCCTTAACTCCATCTTGAGACAAAACATATGAACTAACTTCTTCGCTCTGTCCCGTCTTTGGTCTTAGTTCTGGCACCCAATGTGGATTTGGAATAAATCGGCAATCTAAAACTAAATCTGAATCAACTGGAATTCCGTATTTGTATCCAAAACTCAACACGTTAATTCGAACGCCAGTTGTACCATCGCTCTTGAAAAACTCATTTATTCGTTTCTCTAATTGGTGGACATTTAAATTACTGGTATCAATTACTTGATCAGCATCTGCGCGAAATTCCTCTAAGCGAACGCGCTCTTTGGTTATTCCATCAACAATTCGGCCGCTTCCTTGCAGCGGATGTGGTCTACGAGTAGATTCAAATCTCTGTACCAGCGCTTGATCAGAAGCATCTAGAAAGAGCATTCGATAGTTAACTCCGGCTCCGCGTAGTTCTTTAATGGCGCTACTTAAATCATCAAAATATTTGCCAGTACGAACATCTACCACCACTGCTATTCGAGGGGAATCAGAAGTCTGGACCAACCCCAGAACCAATGCTGGAGGTAAGTTATCGACTACATACCAACCAGAATCTTCAAGTGCGTGAGCAACGGTGGATCTTCCAGCGCCTGACATTCCAGTAAGTAGCAGTAATTCATTACTCATGCCGCAATCTTCCAATACCTGTCAAGCATCTTGAATCTCACCTGTCTCCATATCGATAGCCACGCTCTTTTCGCTCAAATGTGTGGCAATCGCATCTGCTAAGCGTTCACCTATTCCAGGAGTTTTGGCAATGTCTTCTGGCGTTGCTTTCTTAATTGCCGAAACAGAACCATATCTATCCAGTAGCGCAGCTCTTCTAGTTGGACCCAAATCTTCGATTTCATCTAATAATGATTCCAACATAATTTTGGAACGGCGAGATCGATGGAAAGTAATAGCGAATCTATGGGCTTCATCGCGAACTCTTTGAAGTAAATACAAACCTTCACTATTTCTCGGCAAGATTATTGGATCAGGATTTCCTGGTAACCAAATTTCTTCTAATCGTTTTGCTAAACCAACAACCGCTATGTCTGTGATGCTTAATTCAAGAAGTGCGCGTTCGGCCGCTGCAACTTGTGGCGCACCACCATCAACCACGATTAAATTCGGAGCGTACGCAAATTTACCGACGACTTCACCAAGCTCCACATTTTGATCTGAAATCCAACGTTTCATTCTTCGAGTAATTACTTGGTGCATAGCTCTGGTGTCATCTTGCGCTAATTCAGTATCGATTATGAATCTTCGATAATCACTCTTCTTTGCCTGACCATCTTCAAAGACCACCATTGATGCGACAACTGTCGTTCCAGAAGTATTAGAAATATCAAAGCATTCAATGCGCAGTGGAGCATTATCAAGCCCAAGTGATTCCTGAATTTGATTAATTGCCTTGCCGCTTACTGCAGCATCGTTTGCGCGCTTTGATAAATATTGGATCAGTGAATAACGCGCGTTTCTTTCAACTGTCTGAGAAAGTTCGAGCTTTTCGCCTCTTTGTGGGATGCGAATCTCCACTTTAGATCCTTTAAGTTCACCTAAGAACTTTGCTAAATTTTCATCAATCTCGCGATTTATCACCAATTCTGGAGGTAATTCCTCTTCGCTGTAAATCGAAATTAAGAATGGAGTTAATTCATCTTCTCCTTCGAGAATTTCATTTTGATTGAGAATCCAGCTGCGCGAACCTCGGATTGAACCACCACGAACTTTGAATATGGATGCTGCAGTATGCAAACCTTCTGTGTACAGCGAAATAACGTCCGCGTTGATGGTTTCTGAAAGTGCTGCATCATTAGATTCTTGGGCAGCACTAAAAGCATTTACTTGGTCGCGTAATCTTGCAGCACGTTCGAATTCTTCATTTGCTGCCGCTTCGATCATTTCCTTTTCTAGAATTGCTACCAAATCTGTATTTCCACTAGAAAGAAACTTATCCAATTTGATTGCTAATTCTTTATGCTCATCTTCACTAATCCATCCAACGCATGGAGCGGCGCACTTGCCGATATCGCCCAGTAGACATTGACGTTTACTTGACTTAGCTCTGTCAAAATTGCTTGCGGTGCAACTTCGAACTGGAAAGACTTTCAAAAGAGTGTCGTGTGTGGTTCTTAGCGCCCATGCTTGAATATAAGGGCCGTAATATTTAATGCCTTTTCGCTTTTCTTGACGTGTAATAAATAGTCTCGGAAATTTTTCATTAATTGTTAATGCAAGGTACGGGTATGACTTGTCGTCACGAAATCGCACATTAAATGGTGGCTTGAATTGTTTAATCCAGGTGTATTCGAGTTGTAATGCTTCCACTTCACCACTAACAATGGTCCAATCGCATCGGACTGCTTCGGAGACCATCCGGTCAGTTCGTTCTGCTAGCCCAGAGAGAAAATAAGTAGTAAGTCGATTCTTTAAATTCTTTGCCTTGCCAACATAAAGCACCCGATCATCTTTATCGAAGAAGCGATAGACACCTGGTTCGGTGGGAATATTTTCCGGGCGGAAATTGGCCGGCATGGCTACTTCTTCTTCGTAGTCTTTCGATTGCTGGCAAGAATTTCTTTAACAAACTGCCCTGTGTAGCTACCGGCTACTTTTGAAACCTCTTCTGGAGTTCCTTGGGCGACTACATTTCCGCCGCGGAAACCACCTTCTGGACCCATATCAATAATCCAGTCTGCACATTTGATCACATCTAGGTTATGTTCGATAACTACAACGGTATTTCCGGTATCGACCAGACGATTAAGGACGCCGAGCAATTTACTTACATCTTCAAAGTGCAAGCCAGTGGTTGGTTCATCTAAAACGTAAATTGTGCGACCGGTAGAGCGACGTTGCAATTCGGTCGCTAATTTAACGCGTTGCGCCTCACCACCTGAAAGTGTTGGTGCGGATTGACCCAAACGGACATATCCCAAGCCAACTTCATTTAAAGTTTTCAAATAGCGAGAAATGGTTGGGACTGATTCAAAGAAGTTGTATGCCTCTTCTATTGGCATATTGAGAACATCAGCAATGCTCTTGCCTTTGTAGTGAACTTCAAGGGTCTCTCGGTTGTAGCGAGCACCATGACAAACTTCGCAAGGAACGTAAACATCTGGCAAGAAATTCATTTCAATTGTGATGGTTCCGTCGCCAGCGCAGTTTTCGCAGCGCCCACCTTTAACGTTAAAACTAAAGCGACCTTGTTGGTAACCACGTACTTTCGCTTCAGTAGTCTCAGCAAATAGCGCGCGAACTTTGTCAAATACACCAGTGTAAGTTGCAGGATTGGATCTTGGAGTTCTGCCGATTGGACTTTGGTCTACGTGTACAACTTTATCTAACTGATCTACGCCAGTAACATTGCGATGGCGACCAGCTACCAATCTTGCGCCATTTAGTTTATTTGCTAATGCCACATAAAGAATGTCATTAACAAGAGTTGATTTTCCAGAACCTGATACGCCAGTAACAGAAACGAAAAGACCTAAAGGAATTTCAACATCAATATCCTTAAGGTTGTTCTCTTTTGCGCCCTTAACCACTAATTTACGTTTTGGATCAACCGGTCTACGAATAGCTGGAATTTCAATCGCCTTACGACCAGAAATGTAAGCACCGGTTACAGATTCTTTGCTATTAATTAGATCTTCGTATGTACCGCTAACAACAACTCTGCCACCGTGTTCTCCAGCACCTGGACCAATATCTACGATCCAATCCGCAGTTTTTATGGTCTCTTCATCATGCTCAACCACAATCAAGGTGTTGCCCAAGTTTCTTAATCTGGTCAGAGTATCAATCAAGCGTCTGTTATCTCTTTGGTGCAGACCGATACTTGGTTCATCTAAAACATAGAGAACTCCAACTAGTCCAGAACCAATCTGCGTCGCTAAACGAATTCGCTGCGCTTCTCCACCTGATAATGATCCTGCAGCTCGTGAAAGACTTAAGTAATCAAGACCAACATCCAGCAAGAAACCTAAACGTTCGTGCACTTCCTTAAGAACTCGCTCCGCAATTTTCGCTTCGCGGGCATTTAACTTAATCCTCTTTAAGAACATTGCACACTCATCAATAGACATTTCGCAAACTTCATAGATTGACTTTTCGCCAATAGTTACTGCAAGAATTTCTGGTTTTAGTCTGGCGCCATTACAAACTCCGCAAGGGGTTTCGCGCATGTAAGACTCATATTTTTCACGAGAGTAATCACTATCTGTTTCCTCATGCTTGCGGTGAATATACGGAATTACTCCCTCATAGCCAGAGGTAAATCGACGCATGCGGCCGTAGCGATTCTTGTAACTTACTTCTACTTCATAATCAAAACCATGAAGTACAGCAGTCTTCGCTTTTTCGCTTAACTTCTTCCAAGGAGTATCCATAGAAAACTTGACATCTTTAGCTAAACCCTCAAGCAGACGTTGAAAATACTCATTTACATGACCTGTTGACCAAGGTGCGATCGCGCCATCGTTAATTGAAAGCGAATCATCAGGAATGATTAACTCTTCATCAACTTCGAGCTTGGTTCCAAGTCCAGTGCATTCTGGGCAAGCGCCAAATGGCGAGTTAAAAGAGAATGAACGTGGTTCGAGTTCTTCGAAAGAAAGTCCACAATCATGGCAAGCAAGGTGCTCTGAATAAGTTAGCTCCTCTTTGCCAATTAAATCTAAAACTACAATTCCGTTACCTAGTTTTAAAGCAATTTCAATGGAATCAGTAATACGAGATTTCGATTCTGGCTTAACTTGTAAACGATCAATCACAATTTCAATGGTGTGTTTTTCTTGCTTCTTTAACTTTGGCGGTTCAGCAAGTTGAATTACTTCTCCATCAACACGTGCACGAGAAAAACCTTGAGTAATTAATTCTTGCCAGGTATCTGCGAATTCGCCTTTGCGACCACGAACCATTGGCGCTAATACTTGAAATTTTGTTCCGGCAGGTAAATCTAAAATCTGATCTACGATTGCCTGCGGAGTTTGGCGAGCCACTTCTGTGCCGCATTTAGGGCAATGTGGACGACCTGCACGAGCAAAGAGCAGACGTAAATAATCATAAACTTCAGTGATTGTTCCTACTGTAGAACGCGGATTTCGATTGGTAGATTTTTGGTCGATAGAAACCGCCGGCGATAAACCTTCAATAAAATCAACATCTGGTTTATCCATTTGGCCTAAGAATTGGCGCGCATACGCAGAGAGTGATTCCACGTATCTGCGTTGGCCCTCAGCAAAGATTGTGTCGAATGCTAAAGAAGACTTGCCTGATCCTGAAAGTCCAGTAAATACCACGAGAGAATTTCTTGGAAGTTCAAGTGAAACATTTTTGAGGTTATGTTCGCGTGCGCCACGAACTACTAACTGCTCTGCCACTTATTCCGCCTCTTCCATTGCCCGAAGCTCTCGCTTCAAATCTTTAATTTCATCTCTTAAACGCGCTGCAAGTTCAAATTGAAGCTCTGAAGCTGCCCCACGCATCTGATCGGTGAGCGACTCTATCAACGCTAACAACTCCTGTCTTGGCAGGCTGACCAGAGTCTTGCTATGAACACCAATTGCAGGTGATTCATTTCTCTTTCCTGCTATTAGCTTCTGGGTATCTTCCTCTTCTTTGGCGATCAACTCAGTGATATCTGAAATTTTCTTTCGAAGAGGTTGAGGGTCTACTCCGCGTTCCTCGTTGTAAGCAATTTGTTTTGCACGACGACGGTTGGTTTCATCAATTGCTTTACGCATGGAATCTGTCATGTTGTCCGCGTACATATGCACTTCGCCTGAAACATTTCTTGCCGCACGTCCAATAGTCTGAATTAGCGAAGTTGCAGATCTTAAGAAGCCTTCTTTATCAGCGTCAAGAATAGATACCAATGAAACTTCAGGAAGGTCCAAACCTTCACGAAGTAGATTGATGCCGATTAAGACATCGTATTCCCCAAGTCTTAACTCGCGTAGCAATTCAACACGTCTTAATGTGTCGACTTCAGAATGGAGATATCTAACTCTTACCTTTCGCTCTTGGAGATACTCAGTTAAGTCTTCCGCCATTTTCTTAGTTAAAGTTGTTACTAAAACACGTTCATTGCGCTCAGCGCGAAGATTGATTTCGCCTAATAAATCATCAATTTGTCCGCGAACTGGTTTAAGCACAATTTTCGGATCAACCAACCCTGTAG
The DNA here is from genome assembly GCA_964622225.1 of uncultured Actinomycetes bacterium. GTDB lineage: Bacteria > Actinomycetota > Actinomycetes > Nanopelagicales > Nanopelagicaceae > ZLKRG08. The sequence continues at coordinate 8,727 of CAZUOG010000031.1, forward strand.
GACGAATAACCTGTTCGACAACTTCGCCGCGAGTTTTTTCCAATTCATATTTTCCAGGCGTTGCCGACAAATAAACTTTCTGTCCCACGCGCTCTAGAAATTCAGGAAATTTCAGCGGTCTGTTGTCCATCGCGCTCGGTAATCGGAAACCATGTTCGACCAACGTACGTTTTCTAGATGCATCTCCTTCGTACATGGCACCGATTTGTGGAACTGTCACATGGCTTTCATCTATAACTACCAAGAAATCTTCTGGGAAATAATCGAGCAAGCAGTTTGGTGCACTTCCTGGTTCACGATCATCTAAATATCGTGAATAGTTTTCAATTCCGCTGCAGAATCCAAGTTGTTGCATCATCTCCATGTCAAAAGTGGTGCGCATACGTAATCGTTGCGCTTCAAGTAACTTACCTTGCTTCTCAAATTTGGTTACTTGCATCTCCATGTCCGCTTCAATCTCGCCTAATGCGCGCTTCATGGTTTCAGGGCCAGCGGCATAGTGGGTTGCCGGAAAGATGTACATCTCAGTTTCATCGCGAATGATTTCGCCAGTTAATGGGTGAAGGGTCGTGATGCGTTCGATTTCATCACCGAACATTTCAATTCGAACCGCCAATTCTTCATACATTGGAATAATTTCTATGGTGTCACCTCTGACGCGGAAAGTACCGCGCTCGAACGCTAAATCATTACGCTTGTATTGAATATCTACGAACTTACGAAGCAGCGTATTTCTATCTATTTCATCGCCAACACGAAGTCGCACCATTCGATCGACATATTCCTGTGGAGTACCCAGACCATAAATACACGAAACGGTCGCGACCACAATTACATCTCTTCTAGTTAAAAGCGAGTTGGTCGCTGAGTGGCGCAGACGTTCTACCTCTGAATTTACCGCGGAGTCCTTTTCAATAAAGGTATCCGTCTGCGGCACATACGCTTCTGGTTGGTAGTAGTCGTAATAACTTACGAAATATTCAACTGCGTTATTGGGCAATAATTCACGGAATTCATTGGCCAACTGGGCTGCCAAAGTTTTATTGTGAACTAAAACCAGTGTTGGACGTTGCAGCCTTTCAATCAACCATGCAGTCGTAGCAGACTTACCGGTACCAGTCGCACCTAGAAGTACTACATCTTGCTCTCCTGCGTTGATACGTCGTGCGAGCTCGTCGATAGCTTCAGGCTGATCACCTGCAGGCTGATAATCAGAAATTACTTCAAATGGTGCGACTCTGCGCTGTAAATCAGTTACGGGACGCATTCAACTCTTCCCAGATCGCTTCAACTTTTCTAAGCAGCTGCTCTTCTTCTCCATCATTTTCAATGACAAAAGATGCTACTGCCTTACGTTCTTCCGGCGATACTTGGTTTGCGATTCTTCGCTCAATCTCAGAGCGCATAAGCCCACGTTTAGTTAGTCGATTTATGCGCTCTTCCAATGGTGCTTCGACTGTAATGATTCCATCAAATTTCTCCATTGCTTTGGTTTCAACCAATAGCGGAATTTCATAAATCAGAATTCCATCTTCAGACATGTATTTTCTAGCCTCGGTCAAGCCCTGCTGAACTATTGGATGCACAATTGCTTCAAGCGCTTTAAGTTTCTCTGAATCTGAGAAAACAATTTCACCTAGAGCGCGACGATCGATGTCTCCATCCTTCAATATTCCATCACCGAAAGTCGCTACGACTTGATCAAAGCCATCACTACCGCGTTCAATAGCTTGTCGTGCTAATTGATCGGCATCTATGACTTCAGCTCCCAAAGAGAAGAAGTAATTCGCAACTAATGATTTACCGGATCCGATTCCGCCAGTAAGCGCAATTACTTTCACGTGCGAAAGCCTATCTATCTGGTCTCGATATGAAAAAAGCCCTGTCCGAATCACTGTCTTCAGAAATTTGTGCGGAGTTCCTACTTTTGGAAATCCAATCCGAGCCAGTGTCGAACAGGGCTTTTAACTTTGATTAATTATTCAGCAGCTGGTGCATTCGATTCTGTGGCCTCAGCGGCTTTAGCAGCATTCTTCTGCTTCTTGTGTGCCATAAAGCGTGCTTGAGCTTCAGCGTATTGACGCTCCCACTCATCACGCTGTGCTTCAAATCCTGGCTTCCACTCCTGAGCATCTGCATCAAATCCTTCTGGATAGATGAAGTTGCCTTCTGCATCGTAACGAGCTGGCATTCCATATTGAGTTGGATCAAATGCCTCAACTTCAATTTCCGCGCCTTCGTTAGCTTGCTTAAGTGATAGAGAGATTCGACGACGCTCTAGGTCGATGTCGATAATCTTTACAAATAGTTCATCGCCAACCTGAACAACCTGCTCAGGGATTTCTACGTGGCGCTCTGCAAGTTCAGAGATGTGAACTAGACCCTCGATTCCTTCGTGTACACGAATAAAGGCACCGAATGGTACAAGCTTTGTAACCACACCAGGAACGACTGTATTAATTGTGTGAGTGCGAGCAAATGCTTGCCATGGATCTTCTTGAGTTGCCTTAAGTG
>CAZUOG010000032.1:0-274 GCA_964622225.1 uncultured Actinomycetes bacterium
ACCGACCGCTTCAAATGCATCAATAATGGTTACATCTTTGCCATCTACTTGACCTGGCAAAGTTGATCCTGCATAAACGAAAACTGAGGCCACATCAATGCGAGCCGCTGCCATCATCATCCCTGGTAATGATTTATCGCAACCTGCGAAAGTCACCATTCCATCCAGACGTTCAGCTTGCATAACTGTCTCAACTGAATCTGCAATTACTTCACGCGAAACAAGCGAGAAATGCATTCCCTCGTGTCCCATGGAAATTCCATCGGAAACTGAG
>CAZUOG010000032.1:424-11218 GCA_964622225.1 uncultured Actinomycetes bacterium
TCCGCCGGCATCAATTACACCTTTGCGCGAAGCCTTTGCCAAACGATCAAGTGAGAGATTACAAGGAGTAATTTCATTCCAGGATGAAGCAATACCAATCTGAGGTTTGACCCAATCTTCATCTGTCATTCCGACTGCGCGTAACATTCCTCGAGCCGGAGCGCGCTCCAAGCCATCAGTTACTAAACCTGAGCGTGGTTTCATATTTGGCATGGGCTAATCGTAAGCGCAAAGGGACTTAATTTGACCATCTAGATACGAAACGATACAGTTCCGTTTCGTAAAGGAGATTGGCATGTGCCCGGTAAGTAAATTAATCGGAAGACCTCGTGATCTAGAACGTGAAAAAGCTATCCACTTCGCAGCCCTCTCTGTAATTAAGGAAGTCGGATATGACCGCGCCACCATTGAGGAAATTGCAACCAGAGCCAAAGTCAGCAAGGCCACTGTTTATCGTCGCTGGAAGAACAAACAAGAATTAATCACCGAAGTCGTTAAAAGTCATACCAAACATAATATTTCGAATATCGACACCGGTTCCCTACGTGAAGATTTGATCGAATTAATCAATGGTCACGTAACTAGCCTTAAAGGCGAAGACGGCTCTCTTTTGATAGGACTTTTAACAAGTTCTCAAAATGATCCAAAACTTAGCCAATTATTAAACGAATGTAAACCAAAAGAAGTCCAATCAGTTGCTTTAGAAATATTGAATAGAGCAAAGAAACGTAAGGAAATAAGTGGAGATTTTAATTTAGATCTCCTCGGAGAAGCAGTTGGAGCGATTTTAATTAATCGCATTGCAATTACACGTCAGCCGGTAGATAGAAACTTCATTGAATCAATTGTTGATGGAATCTTGATGCCAACACTTACTAACGAAAAACAAAAAAGGAAAAAATGAAAACAGTATCGCCAGAAATCATTTTTAGAGATCGTTGGAAGACGCTCTTCATTGTGGCAATATCTCAGTTGATGGTTGTTTTAGATTCATCAATTGTTAACATCGCAATCCCAAGCGCAAAGAGAGATCTTGGAATTACCGATGCAAATCAGCAGTGGGTTATTACCGCTTATACATTAGCTTTCGGTTCATTACTTCTTCTAGGTGGTCGCATCGGTGACTTCGTAGGTCGCAAGAAAGTATTTATTATCGGCCTTGTGGGATTTGCGGCTGCTTCTGCACTTGGTGGAATCGCTTCAACTCAAGGCTTGTTATTTGCGTCTCGTGCGCTACAAGGTGTTTTCGGTGCGCTACTTGCACCTGCTGCCCTATCGATTATTAGCGTTACTTTCACAATTCCTGCTGAACGTGCAAAAGCCTTTGGCGTAATTGGTGCAATTTCAGGTGGTGGCGCTGCAATCGGATTGATTCTGGGCGGAACGCTCACTGAGTATTTCTCATGGCGCTGGTGCTTAGGAGTTAATACTCCGATTGCAATTCTTGCCGGAACTCTGGCTGCAAAATTCGTACACGAATCACATGCAGAAGGAAATCGTACATATGACATACCTGGTGTAGTTACTGCTACTGCAGGTCTCTTCTCTTTGACATATGGATTCAATGAAGCTGCACACAAGGGCTGGAGCGATTCAGTAACAATCGGATTCTTAGTTGCTGCAGTGGTATTGCTTCTAATCTTCGTTGCGATTGAACGTAAAGTTGCAAACCCGCTTCTACCTTTACGTGTAGTTTCAGAACGTAATCGCGGTGGTTCATATCTAGGATCATTAGTTGTTGGTGCAGGTTTATTCTCAATGTTCCTATTCTTAGGTCTATATCTTCAGGTAATTCTTGGATATAGTCCTCTGAAATCAGGCTTTGCTTTCTTGCCATTTACGGCTGGAATCATTGTGTTCGCAGGAATTGCTTCGCAATTACTTCCTAAAGTTGGACCAAAGCCACTTATGGTGCCAGGTTTATTAGCTGCAGCTTTTGGTTTGCTTCTTCTTACAAGAATCACTCCAGAGACAGCATATGTAACTCACGTGCTGCCATCGCTATTAATTATGTCTAGCGGTATGGCGCTGGTCTTCATTCCACTTACTTCGACTTCATTACATAACGTGAGCAATCACGACACTGGTGTTGCAAGTGCGATGGTGAATACCAGTCAGCAAGTTGGTGGATCACTTGGAACGGCGCTTTTGAATACTATTTCAGCAACTGCTGCGACAAACTACGCAATGGCTCACACATCAATGGGCAAAATGGTTCAGCCATTTGCTATGACACATGGTTTCACCACTGCATTTAAATTTAGTGCAGCGTTGCTAACTATTGGTGCAATTTTGCTCTTCTACTTTATCAATATTGGTAAAGATTCATTGACTGAAACTGAAGGCGTAATTGCGCACTAAGTAAATTACGCTTGACCCAAATGGCCAAGTAGGAGCTCGCGAACTTTCGCAGCATCTGCTTGGCCTTTTGTTTCCTTCATAACTGCGCCAATTAGCGCACCAGCAGCAGGTAAATGCCCACCACGAACTTTTTCGGCTACATCTGGCATCGCTGCGCAAACCTTTTCGATTGCAGTCATAAGTGCGCCATCATCGCTAACAACTTTGAATCCGCGAGCAGCAATAACTTCTGCTGGCTTTCCTTCGCCATTGATTACGCCTTCGACAACTTGGCGAGCAAGCTTGTCAGTCAATTCGCCCTTATTGATGAGCTCAACAATCTCTGCCACATCTTGTGGAGTGATAGATAGTGATTCAACCGAAATCTCTTTCTCATTAGCAATACGAGAAATCTCTCCGAGCCACCAGCCACGAGCCTTAGTTGGATCTGCGCCTAGATTTACTGTGGCTTCTACAATTGAAAGTAAATCTGCATTAATCATCGCTGCCATTTCCTTATCAGGAACTGACCATGCTTCTTGTAAACGCTTTCGGTGTGCAGATGGTTTCTCTGGAATTGATTTACGAAGCTCTTCAATCCACTCTGCACTTGGAGCTACTGGAACTAAATCTGGATCCTGGAAATAGCGGTAATCCTCAGCTTGTTCCTTTGAGCGACCGCTTCGAGTTTCGCCGGTATCTTCTTGGAAGTGGCGCGTCTCTTGCTTAACTTTTTGGCCGGCTTCAAGCAACTCTGCATGGCGAATCATTTCGCCGCGAATTGCACGCTCTACAGAACGTAATGAGTTTACGTTCTTGGTTTCAGAACGGGTGCCCAAAGTGTCTGAACCAATTAAACGAAGAGAAACGTTGGCATCACAACGAAGTGAACCCTGTTCCATCTTCACATCTGAAACTCCGATGCTGCGCAAAATATCGCGAAGTTCGGTTACATATGCCTTTGCTACCTCTGGACCGTACTTACCAGTGCCAGGAATTATCTTGGTAACAATTTCAATTAGTGGAATACCGGCACGGTTGTAATCAAGTAACGAATAATCCGCGCCATGAATACGTCCAGTTGCACCACCCATATGAAGTGACTTTCCAGTGTCTTCTTCCATGTGTACGCGTTCGATTTCGATGCGGAAAGACTTCGGTCCCTCTTCAGTGTCAATTTCGACATCTAAATAGCCATCAAAACAGATTGGCTCATCGTATTGAGAAGTTTGATAATTCTTTGGCATATCAGGATAGAAATAGTTCTTACGTGCAAAGCGGCTAAAAGGCGCAACTTTGCAATTAAGAGCTAGACCAATTTTGATTGCTGATTCGATTGCGGTGGCATTCACAACCGGAAGCGAACCTGGCAGGCCTAAACAGACTGGGCAGGTCTGAGTATTTGGTTCTGCGCCGAATAATGTGGCACAACCACAGAACATCTTTGATTTGGTATTTAGTTCAACATGAACTTCTAAGCCCATAACAGGTTCGTACTTAGAGATTACTTGTTCGTAATTCACTTTGAACCTCCTAACGCTGGAGCTTTAGAGAGCAATGGTGCGCCCCACTTTGAAAGTAGGGCTGCTTCAAGCGCAGCACCAACGTTATATAAACGATGATCTTGCATTGCCGGCGCCATGATTTGGAAACCTGTTGGCAAGTTATCTTCATCAGCAAGTCCAGATGGAAGTGACATACCGCAGATACCAGCTAAGTTAACTGGAATTGTTGCAACGTCATTTAAATACATTGCTAGTGGATCATCAGCTTTCTCGCCGATCTTAAATGCAGTTGTTGGTGCAGTTGGTGAAACCAAAACGTCAGCGCCAGAGAATGCTTTCGCATAATCTTGCATGATCAAGGTACGCACTTTCTGCGCACTTCCATAATACGCATCGTAATATCCACTTGAAAGTGCATAAGTTCCAAGGATGATACGACGCTTTACTTCGCGACCGAATCCTGCTTCGCGAGTTGCGCTCATAACTGCTTCAGCATCGCCTTCTCCTACGCGCATTCCATAACGCATCGCATCAAATCGAGCCAAATTAGAAGAGCACTCAGATGGCGCAATTAAGTAGTAAGCAGCAAGTGCGTATTCAAACGATGGGCAAGAAACTTCAACAATTTCCGCACCTAGGGAAGCTAGTAATTCGATCGATTCGTTGAAGCGATTTAGTACGCCTTTTTGATATCCATCGCCTTGTAATTCCTTGATAACACCGATCTTTAGACCTTTAACATCGCCGCGCTTTGCAGCTTCTACAACTGCAGGCACTGTTTCATTAATTGATGTTGAATCCTTTGGATCATGACCAGCAATGGCTTCATGTAAATATGCAGCATCCAAAACTGTACGTGCACATGGACCAGCTTGATCAAGGGATGATGAGAAAGCGATCATTCCGTAACGAGATACTCCACCATAAGTCGGCTTAACTCCAACAGTTCCAGTTACCGCCGCAGGCTGGCGAATTGATCCACCAGTATCAGTTCCGATTGCAAGCGGTGCTTCGAAAGATGCAAGAGATGCAGAAGATCCGCCGCCTGAACCACCTGGAATACGTGTTAAATCCCACGGATTATGAGTTGGAAAGTAGGCAGAGTTTTCGGTAGAAGAGCCCATCGCAAATTCGTCCATATTAGTCTTACCCAAAATTACGATGCCGTTCTTCTTTAAGTTCGAAGTTACGGTTGCATCGTAAGGCGGGCGCCATCCTTCAAGAATCTTTGAACCAGCAGTTGTAGGTACGCCTTTTTGAGTGAAAATATCTTTTAACGCAAGCGGAACACCTGCAAGCGGAGAAAGTTTTTCACCCTTTGCGCGAGCATCATCAACAGACTTCGCTTGTTCCAATGCACCTTCTGTGTTTACGTGAAGGAAAGCCTTTACTTGACTATCTACTTCCGCAATGCGATCTAGATGAGCTTTGGTTAATTCAACTGAAGAAATTTCTTTTGCCGCAAGTGCAGCTGCCATTTCGGATGCGCTCTTACGAATCATTCTTCACCCAAAATCTGTGGCACACGAAAACGGGCTTCTTCATGCGCTGGTGCTCCACTAAGTGCTTCTTCGTTTGTGAGTGATGGAATAACTAGATCTTGACGAGTTACATTGTTAATCGGTAGCGGATGAGAAGTAGGCTGCACATTTGCAAGTGGTGCATTTTGAATCTTGTCGACCGCACCCAAAATAACTGCGAATTCTGATGATAGTGCATCTAATTCGGCATCAGTCATTTCAATGCGTGCGAGCTTTGCTAATTTGGCAACTTCAGCTCGTGAAAGGCTAGACATGCGGTGAATTCTAATTAAATAAGGAGTTAGGCGCGAATTTGGCCATCACCAGTGACAACCCAAGTGGTGGTTGTCATCTGCTCTAAGCCCATAGGACCTCTTGCATGTAATTTTTGATTAGAAATACCAATCTCTGCACCAAATCCCATCTGTTCCCCATCGGTAAATCTGGTGGATGCATTGATCATTACAGCAGCGCAATCTGAAAGTTTCACAAATGTTTCAGCAGTTGCTTTATTTTCAGTGACGATTGATTCGGTGTGATTGGTGCCGTATTTAGCAATATGTGCTGATGCCTCTTCGACAGAATCGACTACACCAACATTCATCTCTAGCACACCGTATTCGGTTGACCAATCTGCAGCGGTTGCAGATTGGGCACGAATTCCCAATATCTCTGCAGCTTTTGCGGCCTCAGAATCTGCGTGCAAAACCACACCTGCTTCATTTAACGCCTTTAGCGCCATTGGTAAGAATTTTGCTGCAATCTCTCTGTGAACCAAAAGTGTTTCTGCAGCATTGCACACAGAAGGTCGATGTGTCTTTGAATTAATCAAAATTGGAATTGCTTTATCAAGATCAGCATCTTTATCTACATAAACATGGCAAACACCAGCGCCAGTTTCAATAGTTGGCACAGTCGCTTCATCTATCACCATACGGATTAGATTTGCTGAACCGCGTGGAATAACTAAATCAACATGGCCACGAGCCTTAAGCAAAGCTGTAGTGGTTGCGCGATCATTAGATGGAATCAATTGCAAAACATCTGGAGAAATCTTGGTCTTTGATAGCGCATCTCGCATTACTTTAACCAGAATTTGATTGCTGCTTTCGGCAGACGAAGAGCCACGAAGTAGCGCTGCATTTCCGCTCATTAACAAAATCACTGCAGCATCAACGGTGACATTTGGACGGGCTTCGTACACCATTCCGATTACGCCAAATGGAACAGATAGCTGTCTTAGGTGAAGACCATTAGGCAAAGTGCGTTCGCGCAAGGTCTGACCAAGTGGATCCGGAAGGGCAGCAACTTGGCGGGCACCGTTAGCAATACCTTGGATGCGCGCTTCGTTAAGCAATAAACGATCAAGTAGCTGGCTATTCAAACCATCGCGTTGTCCGCGTTCCATGTCAGACTGATTTGCTTCTTGGATTTCAAAAGATCTAGCTTCAATTTCATCAGCGATTGCATTTAGCGCGGCGGCGCGTTCGGCACCTGTTGCTACCGAAAGTGTGCGGGCAGCAATTCGGGCCTTGTCGGCTAAATCATTTACCAATTGCTGCGCATCCATGACTAGTATCTTACTAAGGCGTACCCTAATCAGGTGATTAGATTTCTAAGGCGCACTATTGCTGTCGTTCTTGTTCTCTATTTAGCTCTTTTTGGATTAACCAAGGCAATTCGTTATCCAGAGCCAATAGCTGCAATTAAATTGGGATTAGCCCCAGCCTCGAAAACTCCAGATTTGATGCCCGCTCACATTATCGAGCCAGCTGATACTCGAATGGCATGGACCGCAGGAAGTGCAACTCTTCCTCAAACGGTTAATTACGATGGAAATGATATTTCGCTTGAAAAATTCATGACTGATACCAAAACTAATGCTTTCTTGATAATCAAAGATGGCAAATTGGTTTATGAAAAGTATTTCAATGGCAAGACTAAAGACGCTCTTCTACCGTCTTACTCAGTAGCAAAGACTTTGACCTCAATAATGATTGGCCAGCTAATTTCAGCTGGAAAATTAAAAGAGAGCGACACCTTTGTAAGTATTTTTCCGGAATACAAAGTTGGCACAGATTTCGACAAAATTACCATCAAAGATCTGCTCGATATGAATTCAGGTCTTGGAGTTAGTGATAACTATCCGACAGGTCCATCAGGTTGGGGTGTAGGAATCGCACAACTTTATGCGTCAACAGATGTTCCGTGGTGGCTACATCACAACCAGAAGATGTGGGAAAAGCCAGGAACTAAACCTGAATATCGAAGCGTGAATACCCAATTACTAGGAATGGTAATTAAGAAAATAACTGGCAAAACTATTTCCGAGTATTTCCAAAAGAATGTTTGGCAACCAATCGGTGCTCAAAATCAAGCAAAATGGAATGTTGACCATGTTGGTGGAATTGAGAAAACATTTTGCTGCTTTAACGCAACTGCAAGAGATTTTGCCCGAGTTGGGCAACTCTTTGTAAACAATGGCGCAGCAAATATTGGCGGTGTATCTGTTATAAGTGCTAGTTATTTGAAGCGAATGAATGTACCTGCTGTAACACTGGATTATGGCTGGGGTTACGCCGCACAAACTTGGCACCCGTTTCCTGACACCACGCTGCTACTTGGGTTACACGGCCAATACATTTATGTACAGCCAATGGATCATGTTGTTGTGGTGAAACTAAGTGACTTACCAACCAGTGCAGATGGAATCAGTTCAAAAATTGTTCCAGTACTGCAACAGATAGCTAGTTCAATATAACTAAATCGTCGCGATGTACTAATTCTCGTTCGAATTCAGCACCTAGAGTTGCTGCGAGTTCTTTAGTTGAGCGACCTAACATCTGTGGAATTTCATCGCTATCAAAATTCACAATGCCGCGGGCAATGATTTTGTCGCTGGAATCAACTAAATCTATGGTATCGCCGGCATCAAAAGTGCCTTCAATCGCAGTAACACCTGCAGGCAGAAGCGAAACGTTCTTTTCAATTATTGCCTTCACTGCCCCTGCATCTAAAACTAATTTACCGCTGGATGATGATGCATGTGCAAGCCAAAGGGCACGGGCATTGTTCTTTGATTCTTTTGGATGGAAAAAAGTTCCGAAATCTTCACCATTAATAGCTTTCGCTAAATCTCTGGCGCTGGTTAATAACATTGCGGTTCCGGCGCTAGTTGCAATCTTTGCAGCTTCGATTTTGGTAACCATGCCACCGCTACCCACACCTGCTGCTCCTGCTCCACCTAATTTGATATCCGCAATTGCAGACAGGTCGGTTACTTCGGTGATTTTCTTTGCCCCTGCTTCTGTTGGTGGCGCATCGTAAAGTGCATCAATATCTGAAACTAAAACTAGTAAGTCTGCCTGAGTTAATAACGCAACCAGCGCAGCAAGGCGATCGTTATCACCAAAACGAATTTCAGATGTTCCGACAGTGTCATTTTCATTGATGACAGGAACTACGCCCATTGAAATTAATTTAAATAAAGCACGCTGCGCATTTGAATAATGCGAACGGCGCACCACATCAGTTGTTGTAAGTAGAACTTGAGATGCAGTGATTCCGTAACGTGCAAAACTTTCGGTGTATCGATGAATTAATAAACCTTGGCCAACCGAAGCCGCTGCTTGTTGTGTTGATAAATCCTTTGGGCGAGATTGCAGCCCTAGTGGAGAAAGTCCCGCCGCAATCGCACCAGATGAAACAACCAGTACTTCTGCTCCGCGTTTACGTGCATCGGCTACAACATCCACTAATCGATCAACTGCTGCTGCATCTAAACCACTACCTGCAGCACCAGTAAGCGATGAAGAACCAATTTTGATGACGATGCGTTTTGCATCGGTGATCAGATTACGACTCATCGTCCTCTACCTCGATCAATTCAGGAGTATTTGGGTTGGAAACGTTGTACTCCCATTGTCTCGCAATTTCATCTTCAGTTAGCTGATCTTGAACCTTGTCGGCCTTCCAAACACTATCAAGACGCGCATCTTCTCCGCGGCGCTGTAAATTCTTTGAAAGCATTTCTGCGCCAGCTTCGATTGTTGGTTCCCAATCAAAGACCACTGCGTATTGATCTGTACCAATTCGAACTTCGGAACCAGCAACAGCGCCTGCTTTAAAAAGCGCCTTCTCAACTCCGGCTTGCGCCAAGCGATCTGCTAAGTAACCAACCGCTTCTGAGTTTCCAAAATTTGTTTGACGAACCCAACGTTCCACACGCTTTCCAATTACGGTGAAAGAACCATCGCCATTTGCAAATACTTCGAATCCAGAATCATCAACTGCAGTTGGGCGAATTACAATGCGAGTACGTTCTTCCTTTGCCGCAGCAGCACGTGATGATTGCACTAGCTTTGCCATTGCATAAAGAAGATCTTGTAACCCTTCACGCGAAGCAGCTGATACTGGATAAACCTCATAGCCTTTATCATGCAAAGTTTTTGTGACCATTTCGGCCATAACTTTGCCATCAGGTAAATCAGTTTTATTTAAAGCCACAATACGTGGGCGATCATCTAAACCACCATATTGCTTTAGCTCTGATTCAATAATTTCTAAGTCATCAACAGGATTGCGATCTGTTTCTAAAGTTCCGCAATCAAGTACATGCACGAGAGCTACGCAACGTTCAACATGGCGCAAAAATTCAAGGCCTAAACCTTTACCTTTCGAAGCGCCAGGAATTAAACCTGGAACATCCGCAACTGTAAATCGAGTATCTCCAACGCTTACCACGCCAAGATTTGGCACCAAAGTTGTAAATGGATAATCTGCAATCTTTGGACGCGCTGCAGAAATTGACGCAATCAGTGATGATTTTCCAGCGCTTGGAAATCCAACTAACGCAATATCTGCAACACTCTTTAATTCAAGAATTAATGTGCGCTCTTCGCCGGGAACACCCAGAAGTGCAAAACCTGGAGCGCGACGCTTTGAAGAAGCTAACGCTGCATTTCCAAGTCCACCACGACCACCTTCGGCAGCCATAAATGTAGTTCCATTACCAACTAAATCTGCAAGCTGATTACCTTTTTCATCATAAACAACTGTTCCTGATGGCACGCTAAGAATTAAATCTTCGCCTTGTGAACCATCTTTGCGATCACCGTAACCTTGGCGACCGTTGGTTGCGCGACGATGTGGAGAATGATGATAATCAAGAAGCGTGGTCACGTTTGGATCAACAACTAAAACAATGTCGCCGCCGCGGCCACCGTTTCCGCCATCTGGTCCACCTAGTGGTTTGAATTTTTCACGATGAATAGAAACGCAACCATCGCCACCTTTTCCGGCAGCAACATGAAGGGTTACACGATCAACAAATGTTGTCATACAAATTCCCTTCTAATAGTTGTACTTCAATAAATTCAATAAAAAAGCGGACCAGCATCGCCGGCCCGCTTTAGGATAAACCGAAATTA
>CAZUOG010000033.1:0-11128 GCA_964622225.1 uncultured Actinomycetes bacterium
TATCGTGTAAACGCTCTGCAGTTGCTCCCATAGCCATTGCATCTGGATCAACTAATTTCTCTGCAATAAATCGAGGATTTGGATCCATAAGAGAACCGATTGGGTGATTGCCCATATGTTCTACGCCGCCTGCGATTGCAAACTTTGCAGTTCCCATATTGATTGCACCAGCAAGTGTGGTTACAGATGTCATCGCACCTGCGCACCAACGATCAACTGAATAACCCGGAACCGTATTTGGAATTCCGGCGAGCAACGCAGCGCTACGACCGATATTCATTCCTTGATCACCAGTTTGAGTAGCAGCGGCGATTGCAACATCATCGATATCAGCGGGATTTAATTGCGGATTTCGCTCGAGGAGACCTCGGATTGCGCGAATTACTAAATCATCGGCGCGAGTTCCGTTATATAGGGAACCGGCTTTACCGAACGGGGTACGAACTGCATCTACTAATACAACAGGCATACCGACAGGTTACCCGTGAGTAAGTATTTTTACTAGAACCTTTACTTAGCTAAAGAAATTTTCTTCGCAGCTTCAGCCGGAGCAACTGGCTTTGCTTTTGATAGGTAAGGTGGTAAGAAGATAGCTATGTAAATTAGCGCTGCGATCTTATTAGCGCTGCCTCCGAAGAATAGGCCGACTTCCTCCAACTCATGTAGTGAATAAGCAAAGACGTTAGCCGCGACCAAAATCAACGCAACGCCTGAGAATTTAAAGAATGTAGATAGATTAAAGCGGATTGCGCCTTTGTAAATTCCGTAGCCAAGACCGACAGCAACGGCAATTCCAAGAAGTAGACCGATCGTTGATCCAACTGGATCACTACCTTTGAAATTTGCATAGAGGAATAGGGAAGTTTCAAGGCCTTCGCGAATAACCGCGGTAAAAGCTGCCAACGAGAGCGCTCCGGCGCTGATAGCTGCTGATGCCTTCTGCTCAAGTTCTAGCTTCATAAAGCGCGCTGTCTTCTTCATCCAGAAAACCATCCAGGTAACTAAACCAACCGCGACTAGGCCTGTAAATCCTACGAAGTACTTTTCGCCTTCTTCGCTAAGTTCTGCACTTGTAAAGCTCAGTAGGCCGCCAAATGCGAGAGAACCTGCGATAGCAGTGATTACGCCGAACCAGAGGCTCTTTAGCAGCTCTGTGCGACCAGACTTGTAGAGGTAAGCGACAAGGATGCCCACGATGAGGCTTGCTTCTAAGCCTTCGCGAAGCGCGATAACAAAGGTGTTTAGCACGAATCGAACAATAAGGCAGTTTTGGCAATTACGCAACTTTTTCGTTGCGTAATTCGTCACTCTTGAACGGGGGCCTCTTCAGGCGTGGCTTCAGGGGTGGCAAGGGGTTCGGTCTGGTTTAGGGCATCCGTTAAGAGCTCTGCGACCTGTTCGATCTGCCAGCTTCGCGCACCAAGTTTCGCTAACTTTTCTTTAACGCTATTTAAATCTGCGCGAGTTTGATCCCAACAAATTCGACGAACAAATTCGGGGGTTATTAAATTTTCTGCAGGCATGTTTAGTTCTAGCGCTCGCTGATTTACAGCTTCGCGTGCGTGGGTGAGCGGGGCATAACGTTCAGGAAATTTTTCGCGCCATTGTTTTATAGGTGGCATGCCATCGCCATTTAAACGCATCTGAGGCAATTCGGCACTTTGCGCTCGCGTTATTGCATCAACCCAAACGTTTACATTTTCCATCCAACGTGGACGCAAGCCAATTGGTTTCAAAGTTTTCTGAAAACCCTTTGTGGTCGTAGGCGCAGTCACTGACAACTCTGTAATTGCGTTATCAGATAGCAATCGACCAGGTGCGACATCAGCTTTCGAAGCAATGGCATCACGCGCTATCCAAAGTTCACGCACCACCGCTAATTGTTCGCGCTTTCGAACTTTATGCATTCCAGAAGTTCGTCGCCATGGATCTTCACGTGGTGGAGCAGGAGGTGCATCCAAAATACTTTGGAATTCTGAATGTGCCCAGTCTAGTTTTCCTTGCGCGTCGAGAAGCTCTGAAATCTTCTCTCGCAATTCAATCAACAATTCAACATCAAGCGCTGCGTAATTAATCCACTCTTGATTTAAAGGTCGCAGTGACCAATCAACTGCGGAGTGTTCTTTGGCGAGTGAAAGATTAAAGAAATGTTCGACAAGAGCGCCAAGACCAACTCGAGGTAAACCTGCTAAACGCGCCCCTAATTCAGTATCAAATAGGCGTTTTGGGAGGATTCCCCATTCACGAAGACATGGTAAATCTTGGGTAGATGCGTGAAGAATAATTTCATCACTTTGCAGAACTTCGTTTAATTCTGCAACTAGCGGCGAACCCGTAAATGGGATTGGATCGATGAGAAAGATTTCTTGGTTTCGTTTTAGCTGAATTAAATAGGCGCGAGCTGAATAGCGATACCCGCTGGCTCTTTCGGCATCAACTGCAATTGGACCTGAACCATTTTTTAACTTTTCAATTGCACTTTTTAAAGCTTGGTCACTATCTATTAGAGCAGGAACGCCACCTGTAGGGAAGAGAAGTGGGGTCGCGCTTACTTCAGGCTCGCTCATCTTCTAAAACTTGCAACGCCATCTGGAACTGGCATTAGATAAGAAATCTCAGCTAGCAAGTTACACCAAGCTTCTAAATGTCCAAGTAAATCTTCTGGCTTATTAATAATTGGCGTCCATGATGCGCGAATTTCAATTTCTCCGCCATCTGATGCAGTTGATAATTTTCCAAAAGAATGGCTCATGGATCTTGTGACAGTTCCTGATGGAGCAGTGAATTGGCAACGATTATCTGAGAGCGCTTTTAATAGCCAACTCCAGCCATGATCTGGCAGAGATGGATCTTCAGCTTCATGGTTTTCCAAATCTGCATTTAAATAAGTAACGCAACGGAATTCACCTTCCCAAGTATCTTGCCCACCTGGTTCGTGAAGAATTACGAAGCGACCATTTGCCAATTCCGCTTCCGCTTCGCCAATTAAGCCATTAGAAACATCAGCACTTAAGGCATAAGCAAATTTCGCTAGCTTTTGTGGTGCGGGAATTTCTTCTAGTGTAATTTCAGAACGAGTCTTGAAATTTGATAGGAGCGCAGCAGATCGTTTGAATTGCTCCTCATTCATAGAGCAATTTTCTCAAACCAAATAAGAATTTTCGGGATATTTCGTATAAGTTACCCCGCATGGCGAGCTTACTGGCATTACTTTCTGCTGCACTTTGGGGTTCGTCTGATTTTGAAGGTGGACGTATCTCAAAACGCTATCCAGCAATTAGCGTTTTAGGGGCAACCCAACTCATAAGTCTGCTCTTCGGAACTATTTTGATATTTGCCGTCGGAGAAACTCATTTTACTCCGAAAATATTCTTAGCAGGAGCGGCTGCAGGTTTGTGTGGTTACTTGGGACTTATCTGTTTATACGCAGGTTTATCAACTGGAAAGATGGGCGTGGTTTCACCAATTAGTTCGCTTTCAGTATTGATTCCGATGACGATTGCTTTGATTGGTGGAGAAACTTTAAGTTCACTCAAAGCTATCGGATGCGCACTTGCGATTGCTGGTGGATTCTTAGCTGGCGGTCCAGAATTTTCCGAAGGCGTCACATTAAAACCATTGTTACTTGCCACAGGCGCTGCGTTTGGTTTTGGTACCGCACTTTCATTTATGGCGATTGGTTCTAAAGAGGCGCCAATTTTGACCATGGTTTGTATGCGCATCGCAACAGCTGTGGTTACTATCGCAATTGCTATTAGGAAAAAAGGTTTTGGTGGTTTAGGTAAGAAGAATTTGCCGTCTTTAATTTTCGTTGGAGTTGCAGATTTTGGTGCAAATGCCGCACTGGGATTAGCAGTTCATACTGGACCGGTTGCAATTTGTATGGTGCTTGGCGCTTTATATCCAGTATTTACCGTAGCGCTTGCATATTTAATTTTACATGAACGATTACATAAGGCTCAATACGTTGGTGGAGTATTAGCTGTTGCAGGAGTTGCTTTAATTAGCGCTTTTTAGCGGTAACAAAACGAGTATCTTCAACTTTGCGATCTTCGGTAATTTCAAAACCGCGAAGTGCGTCGTTTAAATCTATTGAATGATCTCCGCCAGTTACCGGAGTAATAGAGATTTCAAGTTGATCTATCAGACCATCTTTTAAGAACTCCTGGAGGAGTGCCGGTCCTGCTTCAATCAATATATCTGGACCGAATTCGCGTTTAGCTTTTTCAAGAGCTTCTTTGGGATCCAGATTCCACCAAACTGCGTTTGGATTAGTAATTAGTACATTGGATTTATGGCGAGAAATAACAACTAACGGACACGGAGTAATCGCATATCTTTCAGATCTTGCGGTATTGCCGCCGATAATAATTACATCGAATTCACGACGGCGCTTTAAGAATCGCTCACGGTCGGTATTTGTTGATACTTCTGCGGAAGAACCGTTTTTAGAGGTACAACCGTCTTGACCCATAACCAATGTGGCCACTGTATGCACTCGGAAATAGTAGGGTAGAAACATGCAAAGCAACCGATTTGGAACGCTCTTTGTAACAAATGATTTTGGCCCAAGAGCTGGTGGAATCGAAACATTTGTACATGGATTGGTAGAGCGATTTCCAAAAGGATCAGTTGTTGTTTACACCTCGCAGCAAGGTGATACTAAAGAATACGATGCTAAATGGCTTTCGGAATTCGGAATTAAAGTAATTCGTGATCGCTCCAAAATGCTCTTGCCAACACCCAGGGTGATTAGAAATGTGCGTAAAGTGGTAGCGGCTGAGACTCCGCAATCTGTGGTCTTTGGAGCAGCAGCACCACTTGCTCTGATGGGCAAGTTTCTGAAAGTGCCTCGAAAGATTGCGTTAACACATGGGCACGAAGTATGGTGGGCCAAAGTTCCGCCTTTTAATTTATTGATGCGAATTATCGGCAATTCTGTCGATCATCTAACTTATCTTGGGTCATATACAAAATCTCAAATTTCCAAGCCATTATCAAAGCGCGCAAAAGATGCAATGATTCAAATTGCTCCAGGAATTGATACAAATATATTTCAGCCGGTCGATGCCAGTGATTTGCGAAGAGATTTAGGTTTAACCGAAAATGAAGTCATTGTTTGCGTAGGTCGTTTGGTTCCGCGCAAAGGCCAGGATGAACTTATCAAAGCGCTTCCTGAAATTTTGAAGAGACGCCCAAATGCGCATCTATTGATAGTTGGTGCCGGTTCTTATAAAAAAGTGCTTGACGATTTAATTACAGAGCGTTCACTTCAAAAACATGTAACTTTCACCGGAAGAGTCCAATACGAAAATTTAACTAAATACATTTGCGTCGGAGATATTTTTGCGATGCCATCTAGATCGAGATTGGCTGGCCTTGAGGTCGAAGGTTTAGGAATTGTTTATTTGGAAGCAAGTTCATGCGGTCTTCCGGTATTAGGCGGAGATTCAGGTGGCGCACCTGATGCCGTACTTCCGGGAGTAACTGGTTTGGTGGTTAATGGTCGAAATACTCATGCCATTGCAGAGGCTGCCATTAAATTACTCGAATCAGATCGAAAAGCTATGGGTCAAGCAGGACGTAAATGGGCGCTTGAAACTTGGGATTGGGAAATCTGGGCCAGCAAATTTGTTGCACTATGCAACGATTAAACCGCGTCGCTTTGCTTCAGAAACTGCGCCAGTTCTATTTCTAACTTGTAGTTTTCTGTAAATGGAGCCCAGGTGAGTTTTTAAAGTTGATTCAGTTATAAATAAATCTTTCGCAAGTTCTTCACCGCTTAAACCACTAGGTAATTTTGCAATTATTTCTAACTCTCTAGCAGTAAGAGTGTTCTTAAAAACCTTTGAATTCACTGCCCGCACTAAGCCTTTACTTGTAAATGAAAGAGGAGAGCGGGCCGCACTCTGGATCGCTGCCAAGATGTCATCCAAAGTAGCTGTTTTAGATACGAAGCCACTGGCGCCAGCGTTCATGCAAGCAATCAAATTGGAATCATCATCTAATATAGAAATGACCACAATTCCCATCTTCTGATCATTCTTGCGAGCAAATTTCACAATCTCTAATCCGCTTCCGTCAGGTAGAGATAAATCAACGGTTATTACATCAGGTGAAGTTGCTGCAATAAGCGCAATCGCTTCCTCTTTGTTGCAAGCTTCTCCTACGACATTCAATCCTTCGCGTTTGGCCAAATTTGCAATACCTTCTCGAACAATTTGATGATCATCGATTATTAATAATTTCATGGCATTCTGATTTCTACTTTGGTTCCTTTTGCACCTGTATAAACTTCCATTTTTCCGCCCAGCGAATCAACCAATTCACCAACTCCAAAAAGCCCTTGCCCGTCATCGCTTACGATGATTACATCCTTCTTTACTACGAGTTGAATATTTCTTCCTTTCGAATGAATTGCAGCATTTCTAACTAGTTCATCCACCACTCGCTTAGCTTCACGTGAGAGGATTGAGAGATCGCCATTTACATCTAGAGCCAAATGTCCAGCTTGATTAGCTAATTTGCTTTGATATTCGCTCTCATTTTGTCGAAGCGAAAATAACTCTTTGCGAACTAATTCAGTCGCCTCAGTTACATGTAATCGAATATCACGTGCACGAGTGCGATACTTGTGGGGTAGGTCAGAGATAAGTAAATCGAGTGAAAAACCAATTGCTACTAATTCTTGTGCAAGTGAATCGTGGAGATCACGCGCGAGCTCAGTCCTGGTAGAGCTCTGCGATCTCCTTTGCGAATTCTTTTGCAACAACATGGCGCTTTACTGATAGTTTCGCAGTTAGTTGGCCACCAGCGATAGTGAAGTCTTTATCCAGAATAATGAATTTACGGATTGACTCTGCACGACTTACCGCCTTGTTAGCTTCATCGACTGCTGTTTGAACTACCGCAATCAAATCAGGGTCGCGAGTTAAGTCAGATAGGGATGCCCCCTCTTTCTTATTATTTACCACCCATGACTTCAGCGCATCGGTATCGATAGTCACTAGCGCCGCGATGTATGGCTGATTGTCGCCAACTACCATGCACTGTGAAACCAAAGGATGTGCACGCAAGCGATCTTCTAATACCGCTGGCGCAACATTCTTACCACCGGCAGTCACGATTAACTCCTTCTTGCGGCCAGTGATGGTTAAGAAACCTTCGCTATCGAGCTCTCCGATATCTCCAGTGCGGAACCATTCACCATCAAAGACTTCTCGGTTAGCTTCATCGTTCTGCCAATATCCGCGCATCACGATTGCGCCTTTGATCAAAACTTCACCATCGTCTGCAATTCGCACGGAATTACCTGGAATTGGTTTACCGACCGATCCAATTTTTAGCGCGGTGGTTAAATTCAAAGTTGCGCCAGCAGTGGTTTCAGTTAGACCATAACCTTCGAGAATACGAATACCAGCACCACGATAGAAGTGACCAAGACGGCTGCCAAGTGCTGCGCCGCCGCTGATGGCTGCTTCCACATTGCCACCTAAAACATGGCGAATCTTTTTGTAGACCAAGGCATCAAAGATCGCATGTTGAATCAGAAGTGCAGGAGAGATCTTTCCGGAATCTTTTGCTTGGCTGTATTTGATAGCTACGCCAGCTGCCTTACGGAAAATATTTCCTTTTCCTGCAGCATCAGCCTTTGCCTCTGCGCCGTTATAAACCTTTTCGAAAATTCTTGGCACTGCAAGCACGAAAGTTGGTTTAAATGATGCAAGATCTTGCATTAAACGACCTTGAACATCAGCGCAATGTGCCATATGGAGACCGGCGTAAATGGCACCGATTTGAACCATGCGACCAAAAACGTGAGCGACTGGCAAGAATAGAAGCGTTGACCCATTTGGTTTCAAGAATAAGTCGGATGCTCCATTAACAACGTTGCCACATTCAAAAAGGAAATTTCCGTGAGTCAGCTGAACACCTTTTGGTTTGCCAGTGGTTCCGGATGTGTAAATCAATGTTGCTAAATGTTCAGGAGTAACTGCATTTCGGCGCTGTTCCACTTCATCATTGCTAATGTGATTGCCAGTATTTCGCAAAATACCAAGTGCATCTTCGGTAATTGTCCAAACATGTTTTGTATGGTGCGGAAGAACGCTCTGAGCTAATTCACGGTTTGCCGGTGTTTCAACAATAAGTCCAACGGCACCGGAATCGTTGAGAATCCAATCAATCTGTTCCGCAGATGAAGTTTCATAAATAGGGACCGTGATGGCACCTGCATACCAAATCGCAAAATCAAGAACAGTCCATTCGTATCTGGTGCGAGCCATAATTGCGACTCGATCGCCGAATTGAATTCCGGCAGCAATTAATCCTTTTGCAGTTTCGCGAACTTCATTTTCAAATTCACGAGCGGTTACTGGAGACCAACCATCACCAAGTGGTTTTGAAAGAATTACTCGCGATGGTTCGAACCAGGCACGATCAGCAATTAACTTAGTGAGATTTCCCTCGGTGGCCGCAGGGACTAGAGCCGGAATGGTGACTTCGTTCATGGCGCAAACGCTAGCGGTCACAGAGCCACAAAGGTAGCCTTTGCCGCATGACAAGCTCCAAAATTTTAATTGAAGCAAGCGCGGACGAGGTTCGCAAGGTGCTATTCGATATTGCCAATTATCCAAGTTGGTCAAAGAGCATTAAAGGCGCAAACGTTGAAAGTAGCGATGACCAAGGTCGACCACTTCGCATTCAACTGACTATTGAAGCGGGCATGCTTCGCGACAAGCCAACCCTTGATTACAACTGGAGCGGTGCGCCGGAGAAAGTCTCCTTCTCATTAGTAGATGCTGACTTGTTAACTCAGATGGATGGCACTTACATAGTTAAATCATTGGGGGATGAAACAGAAGTTACCTATGAATTAACTTCAGATGTATCAATGCCAATTCCAAAACCAATGTTGCAATCTGCTGAAGCGGGAATAATTAAGGCGGCCCTAGAAGAACTCAAAGATAAAGTCGAAGGTTAATCGCTCGATGACTTTAACAATCGGCATTGATGTTGGTGGAACCAAAGTCCTTGGTGGTGTTGTTGATGAATCTGGAAATATTCTTGAGAAAGCGCGTCGCGATACACCAAGACAAGGTGGCTCTGATCTAACAAAATCTATTGCCGAAGTTGCGCTTGAATTAATGCGCAATCACAAAGTTAGCGCCGTAGGTGTTTCAGCAGCAGGGTTTGTTTCATCTGATCGAAAGACAATGTTGGCAACGCCAAATATTGCTGGATGGAATGGCGTTAATTTAGATGCAGAGTTAACGGAATTAATCGGTATTGATGTTGTAATTGAAAATGATGGTAACGCGGCCGCATGGGGAGAAGCAGTATTCGGTGCCGGACGCGGTGAGACACATATGTTGATGCTTACTGTTGGAACTGGAATTGGTTCTGGAATTGTTGTTAATGGACAGTTGCATCGCGGTGCATATGGAATTGCTGGCGAAATCGGACATATGCGTGTGGTGCCAGAAGGTCACTTATGTGGCTGCGGAGCTCGCGGATGTTTCGAGCAATATGCATCGGGTAGTGGGCTAATGCGCCATGTACGCGAAGCAATTGCCGCAACGCCTGATATTGCACGCAATTTATTGGCTCTAGGCGATGGCACCATCGAAGGACTTAAAGGTCACCATGTAACTGAAGCCGCCCGCGCAGGCGATGTAGTTGCACTTGCAGCATTCAACACAACGGCGCAGTGGTTAGGCGCAGGTATTGCATCGCTATCAGTGATTTTGGATCCAGCAATTGTGGTTATCGGCGGAGGAGTAGTCGATGCCGGTGAAATTTTGTTGGAACCTACGCGTGCAAATATGGAACGCAAAATGCCATTCTCTGGCAAGCATCCATTACCAAAGTTAGTTGCAGCAACATTAGGCAACGACGCGGGATTAGTTGGCGTTGCAGATTTAGCTCGTCGCTAATTATTCAATCGGGTACTTAAGGTCTATCTGGGCTCTGATTTCATCTATTGTCTCCATGATTGAAACAGTTTCAGAAATCGGAAGTAATTCTGAATCTTTCTTGCCAGTAATTAACATTTTTTCAAAATAAATTGCTTGTTCACGTAATCCGTGTCCGCGATATTCATTCTTAAATTCCACGATACGTCCATCGTTATAAACAATACGCATATCTGTTGGTCGGTAGAAACTTGTAGCTAGTTCCAATCTAGCTTTGGTGCCATTGATCGACGCTGTAGTTGGTGTTTTGGAATTCATTACAGTGTTGATTACGGCTTGACGACCTCCAGAATATTCAAAGATTGCGCTAGTCTGTAAATCAACGCCGTTTTCAATCACGCTTTTTGCGGTGACTTTTTCAGGCTTACCGAACACAAAATAAGCAAATGAGATTGGATAGATTCCCAAATCAAGTAGCGCGCCACCTGCGTAATTAGGATCAGTTAAACGTTGAATATGTAAAAGTGATTGACCATGATCTGCTTGCACATTGTGGATCTCACCAAGTTCATGTAGTAAATCTCTGACCTTTTGAATGTGAGGAAGGTATCTAGTCCACATTGCTTCCATCAATAGCAGATTATTTTCTCTGCCTGCGTTTGCCATAGCTTTAGCTTGATTTGCATTTACTGCAAAAGGTTTTTCACATAGCACTGGTTTTCCAGCGTTTAACGCGAGTATCGTGTTTTCGCAGTGTGCTTGATGAGGAGTTGCAACATAGATCGCATCAACATCAGAGTTGACTAATTCTTCGTAACTTCCAAAACCTTTAATGCCTTCTCGAAAAGAATTAGCTTTATCCAAATTTCGAGACCCGACCGCTGAAATTGTCATCTCGGTATGGGTAATTACATCTTCCGTGAATTCACGGGCGATTCCACCTGTGCCAAGTACGCCCCATTTAATGCTCATGGCTCATGGTGGCATACTTACGCTCGTGGCTGAGATACCGACAAAGATTCCTTACGGAACTCTTCGCGCGCTGTTAACGCCAGTGCTGCTTTTGGCATTTCGCCCAAAGATCAAGGGCTTAAGACATGTACCTGCAACTGGTCCATGTATTTTGGCAAGTAATCACTTATCTTTTAGTGATTCGATTTTTATGCCGCTTGTGGTGCCTCGCAAAGTAACATATCTAGCTAAAGCGGAATATT
>CAZUOG010000034.1:0-10414 GCA_964622225.1 uncultured Actinomycetes bacterium
GTCAGGTTTATGTTGATGGTGCAAATCTCAATGCACTTGTTGGAACAGCTCAACCAGGAAAATTTGGTGGAGATGTTTCACATTTAAATCTTCATAAAACATTTTCAATTCCGCACGGCGGCGGCGGACCAGGAGTGGGTCCAGTGATTTCACGTGCTCACTTAGCTCCTTATTTACCAAACCATCCTCTTGATCCAACCTGTGGTCCGGCAACTGGGCCAGGACCAATCTCAGCAGCGCCGTTTGGCTCTGCAAGTATCTTGCCGATTTCTTGGTCATATATTGCAATGATGGGTGGAGACGGATTAACTCATGCAACACAAGTTGCAATACTTTCTGCTAATTACATCGCGCATATTCTCAATAAGGATTTTCCGGTTTTGTATACAGGCTCGAATAATTTAGTTGCGCATGAGTGCATCCTTGATTTGCGAGATATCACCAAGGAAACTGGCGTCACCGTTGATGACGTCGCTAAGCGTTTAATGGACTTTGGATTTCATGCGCCGACCATGTCGTTTCCAGTTCCAGGAACTTTGATGGTTGAACCAACAGAATCTGAAGATTTGACGGAGATTAATCGTTTTATCAAAGCGATGCAGCAGATTGCAACTGAAATCCAAGAGATCCGGTCCGGCAAGGTTAAGGCGGAGGAGAGCGCTCTCAGAAACGCTCCACACACCGCTGCTAGCCTGCTAAGCGCTGATTGGAACCGTTCATATACGCGTGAACATGCTGCCTTCCTAGGTGGACAGAATTCATCTCTGATGGGTAAACGCGGTAAGTATTTTCCAACTGTAGGTCGTATTGATGGTGCTCACGGGGATAGGAATCTAATCTGCACCTGCCCGCCAGTTACCGATTTCGAATAGGATTACTTAACATAATGTAACTTATCGGCGGTTGGGTTTAAGCGGAGCCCAAGGCCGAGTCTGGTTACTTTAAGCATGGCTTCGAGCACGATTCTTTGGCTCATCTTCGATACGCCCTGTTCGCGTTCTATAAATGTAATTGGAACTTCAATGATTTTTGACTTTTGCAGATGTTTAATCGCGAATGCCATTTCAATTTGATAGCAATATCCATTTGAAGTTACTTGATCTAAGTCGAGTTGCTCCAAAACGGTTCTTGGGTAGATTCGAAATCCACCAGTTAAGTCATTTAATTCCATCTTCAAAGCGAATTTGGCATACCAAGTGCCTGCCTTAGATATCCATTTTCGATGAATTGGCCAATTAACGATAGATCCTCCAGGTATCCATCTTGAACCAAGAATTACTGCATTCGGATTATCGCTCGAAATTTTCAACATTCTTACTAAATCTTCTGGTCGATGTGAACCATCTGCATCCATTGAAATCAAATGTGAGTAAGTGTTATTGGAAAGAACCTTCTTTATCGCAGCTATGTATGCATTTCCTAAACCATCTTTAGAGTTGCGACGCAAAATGTCGACATTCTTATAGTTTAAAGAATTAACATAATCTGCAGTTCCATCTGGTGAATTATCATCAATTATCAAAACATCAATGTCATCAATCTGATCCAAAATAAATTTAATCGATGCCTTTTCATTGTACGTTGGCATTAAAACTATTGGCTTCATCAATTTACCAATTCAGCGCTGAAATTAATCTATCGACCGATGCACCAAGTCCATACTGATCTTGCAATTCTCTAATTGGATCAAGAGATTTAGGTCGTTTTGGAATACTCAAATCTATTTTAGGTAATGGAACATCAGTTGCACACGCTACAAGTTTCGGTGCGAATGATAAATATTCTTGACCTTCAATAATCTTTTTCCGCAATCCTGCTGATAAATATTCATGTTCAGCCAACGCGCCTGCAATAGCTTCCTCGGCAGTTGCATAGTGTCGCGCAATTAGTGCGGCGCCTTTTTCTCCGATTCCCTTAACTCCTGGTAATCCATCTGAGGCATCGCCTCTAAAGGTGGCAAACAAACCATATCTGTCACCTGGAATGTCATATTTCTTTGCTACCCAATCTTGATTGACTAAATCATGATTGCTAATTCCCTTTGCCAAATAAATAACCTGCACATCCGGATCTGGTTTTACCAGCTGAAATAGATCACGATCGCCCGTAACTATTCGAATTGGTCCTGGTTCTTTAACTGCATAAGTTGCCATCACATCGTCAGCTTCATAATCATCTGCGCCGACAATCGGAATTCCAAATGCATCAAGTACATCCAACAGAATTGGAATTTGTGGAGTTAAGAGATCTGGTTCTTCTTCTCCTTCACCGTCTTCTTCCAAACGATTTGCCTTGTACTCTGGGAAAAGTTCTACGCGCCAAGAAGGACGCCAATCACCGTCTAAACATGCAACAAGTCGCGTTGGTCGATACATTGAAATTAACCTTGCCGACATATCTAAATATCCACGAATTGCATTTACTGGTGTGCCATCAGGAGCTACTAAGGAATCAGGCATGCCATAGTAAGCGCGGTACCAAAGTGAACCGCTATCTAAGAGCATCAAACTCATGCGACACCTCCTAAGTACACGACCACTCCCCGATCAAGTTTCTTAATCGCAGATAAGCACTTCTCGCGAAGTTCCGGTTTTGCACCTGCGACTTGATTTAGCAAATCTATCAACTGTTTGGTGGCTCTAACAAAATCTCCTACAGATAGATCCGTGTTCCTTAGCACGGAGTTCAAACCATGACCGCCGCCCCATCTAAATGCCATCCAACAAAAGCCAAAATCTGGCTCTTTCTGAGTTTTGACATCGTGTTCACTTTCAATGGAATGTATACGCGACCATATTGTTACGACATCCTTGAGTGCATCTTGAACTTGAGAATTCGGAATCTTCGGAGGTTCTGGTTTTCGAGATTCGTAAATAAATACCGAGAGCACAGATGCAATCTCGATATCGGATAATTTATCCAAAATACCGCTATTTATGGTCTCAGCAATTGCTAGATCACTCTCAGCATAAATTTTAGAGAGCATCTTTCCGGAAGGGGTTACCGCGTCACCGTCTAGATAATTCAATTTATTCAGAACTTGTGTGACGCGATCAAAAGTCTTAGCGATGACATTGGTACGATTTTCGACCCTAGCAATCAGACCTTCGTTTTCTCTGATTAGCCGATCTGCTCTTTCAGCGATTCTCGCATGAGCTTCTCGTTCGTTGCACGCATGACATGGGTGTTGACGCATTAACTTTCTATAATTAGACAACTCTTGCTCTAAGTGAGCTCTTTGTTTGTTATCAATTCGACTTCTCTTTGATATTAAGACTTCAGCTTGCTTAATCTCTCGTCTTAATTTCGCATACTCAGAAAAATCACCAAGATGGCAGAGATTGTCTGTTTTGTACTCTGATATCGCTTCGGTATTTTTTCTGATTTGGCGATCTAGCCCGACGACCGCTCTATCTGCCTGAAACTGTGCGAATGATGATTTCAAAGAATTTCTCGCACGATCACGTCCGTATCGCTCGAGCAAATTAATTGACATGTTGTAAGTTGGCGAAAATGAACTTCTAAGCGGATAAGTGCGAGTTGCCGCTAAACCTGCCGCGGTAGCGGAATCAACTGTTGGCGACCACATCACCACCGCATTACCTTCAATATCAATGCCACGTCGTCCAGCACGACCAGTTAATTGCGTGTACTCACCTGGTGTAACCGGAACGTGGCCTTCCCCGTTCCACTTTGTTAATTTTTCAAGCAAAACAGTTCTGGCTGGCATGTTGATACCAAGCGCCAAAGTCTCAGTTGCAAATATTGCTTTTAGAAGTCCTCTTTGGAATAACTCTTCTACGCAAGATTTGAATACGGGCAGCAAACCCGCATGATGTGCCGCAATACCGCGCTCAAGTGCAGCTAACCATTCGTGATGACCTAACAGTTCTAAATCTTCACTGTTAATCGTTGATGTGTACTTCAGTGCGGTATTTCGAATCTCTTCACGTTCTTCGGTATTAGTCAATCTTAAATTTGCAGCTAAACACTGTTTTACCGCCGAATCACATCCTTGTCTAGAAAAAATGAATGTAATAACCGGAAGCATCTGGTTGAATTGAAGTTTCTCAATAACTTCAGGTCGTCCAAGTCGATTCTCATCATCGTGTCCACCTCGATTTTTTGGCGTACGTATTCTTCGAAGTGCTTCTCGCTCAGTCTTGAAAAGAGCCTGATTGACAGATCCATCCTCATTAAAAAGATCGATTAGACGATTTCCGATCAACACGTGCTGATATAGAGGTACCGGGCGACTCTCCGAAACTATAACTTCAGTATCGCCTCTTACGGCTTGTAACCATTCGCCAAATTCTTCCGCATTTGAAACCGTTGCAGAGAGTGAAATGACCTGAGCACTCTCCATTAAGTGAATCAGAACTTCTTCCCAAACTGCACCTCGAAACTTATCTGCTAAGTAATGAACTTCATCCATTACTACAAATCCAAGATTTAAAAGTGTAGTCGAATTTGTATAGAGCATATTTCTAAGAACTTCGGTAGTCATAACCATAATGTCAGCATCACTATTAATGCTGTTATCTCCAGTTAAAAGCCCTACTCTTTCTTCACCAAATCGGTCCACGAATTCTTGGTACTTTTGATTCGAAAGGGCTTTAATTGGTGTCGTGTAGAAGCATTTCTTTCCTTGTTCGGCTGCGAGATACGCTGCAAATTCTCCGACGATAGTTTTACCAGCTCCCGTTGGGGCTGCAACCAAAACACCTTTTCCGGATTCGATTGCGTAACATCCTTTGATTTGAAATGCATCTAACTCAAAATCGAATGTTTCAAAGAATGCATTAGAAATCGGATGCTTGCTTCTTGCTTTCGCAGCGGCTAATTTCTCAGCTGGACTTAATTCCGCCATGTTTTAAGTGCGCCTTCTGAAACCGTAATGTGCGCAGGCATTGGTCCTATTCGCTCGCCGTCTGCATAACAAATTGCCGCAGCTTCAATTGTTATTTCTTTAGCTTTCACAATTTCAACTTGAGGATGCTCGATATGTTTTCCTTCGTACACTGACGGAAAGATGCGGACAAATTCGCGCTTGGAAACTGGATTCAGGATCATTAAATCTAAAAGTCCATCTGTTAAATCAGCATCTGGACAGACCAACATTCCGCCACCATAAGATTTGCCATTTCCCGCTGCAATCAACATTGCTTCTCGCGTAAATGCTTTTCCATCAATTGTGAAGCTATATTCAATCGGCTTAAATTTAGGTAGTTCAAGCGCCATCGCAACGTTGTACTTTGCTGGCCCTTTAGGCCATTTCATTCTATTTGCGCGTTCATTCACAATTGAATCAAATCCAGTTGACGCTATTGCGCCAAAATACTCACCATCTACATTTCCAAGATCCACATTTTCAGCGGAGTTATTGATCGCTGCCCAAAGTGGTTCTAGGGGTTTCTCAGGATTCCAACCTAGAGCTCTCACGAAATCATTACCAGTTCCAGCAGGAACTGTGACAAGAGGTAAATCAAAATGCACCGCAAGTTGGATGCACATATGAATTAAGCCATCTCCACCAACAGCAATAATTCCAGAAGCGGCACTCGCCTGTTTTCGAATATTCTCTTGTAAAGCTAACGCGTTTGCACCTGTTACTAGACGATAGTGAATTTTCCGGTCGGCGAGGTAATTGGAAACTTCTTGTCCTACCCGAGCTCCTTTTCCTTGGCCGCTCGTTGGATTAATTGCTAATAGCCACATTGCGTCTACGATCGTTTAGAAGCGCAATTCCACCAGCAGCAAAATAGAAAATAATCAAAGGAATGGCCAGAAGCATCATGGTTAATGGGTCGGCCGATGGTGTGAATGCTGCAATGAACAAAGTGATACCAAAGACCCATCCACGCCACGGTTTGAGAATCGCTTTACCCGAAACTGCACCTAGAAGATTTAACGTGACTAAGAAAACTGGTAGCTCAAATGCTAATCCGAAAAGAAGAATCACTCTTAAAACGAAGTCTAAGTAATCGGCAAAATTTATTAGGTTTTGCAATTGGCTTGGCGTAAATCCAAAGAGAACACGAATCGCAACCGGCAAGATGAAATAACCGAGAATTACTCCCATTGCAAAGAACGGCGTTGCCGCAAATAGAAAGTAGAAAGCTCTACGCTTTTCGTGTTTATGCAATCCTGGAGAAACAAAAGCCCATAATTGGTAGATCCATAAAGGCGCGGTTACAATCAATCCCGCAATTAGCGATACTTTAATCTGTAAATTGATAGGGCCAAGGACGCCATTTATGTATAACGCTCCACATTGCTTTGAGCCGGTCCGCTGAGCTAAATTTAAATCACAGACTGGTTGCGCCAACTTTGCAACTATTTGGTTATAGAAAAACCAATTAACAACGAAACCAATTCCAATAATTACTGCAGATTTAAAGACCCGCTGTCTGAACTCGGCTAAATGCTGAAGGAGCGGCATAACACCGCTATTTTTGTCAGCCACGATTTAGTTAGCTTGATCGTCCTTTTTGTTCTCTTCAGGTTTCTCTTCCTTGCCTTCTTTCATTTCGGCTTTGAAGATACGAAGAGATTTCGCGACAGACTTAGCTGAATCTGGAAGACGCTTTGCGCCAAACAGAATTACAAGAACAAGGACCAATAACAAGATATGTGTAGGTTCGCGTAAAAACATAGGAGCAGATTACTAGAGATATAGGGATTGGCTAGCCTCTAACTTGGCCAATATTTGTGCTCTTAATTGCTTGTCAATGAGTTCCGCTGCCCCACCAAGGGCCAAAACCTGCGAAATTAGCCACTCACTTGAATAATATTTAATTTCGCTTGAGCCGCCCAGAGACTCACGGACTCTACGAGCGCTGTGGTGAGTTTTAATTTGAGCCGAAAGCGGCGATGTCTCGGTAGGAACTTCATTCGGAGCCAATTCATGAATTTCTAAAATCGACAAACTACTGATTCTAGATAACTTAAAGGTTCTTCGATCAGAAGCTTCCTTGCAATGTGCACGCAAGTAGGAGTCGCCGCCGTCCTTGTAAATTTCAAGAGGAATTACCACGCGTTCTTTACCGTTGTAGATAATACTGATTAATTTATTCTTTTGAATTGATTCGGTAATCCGAGTGGACCATAAGTCATCTCTGGCTGGTTCGTAGGAGATTTTTGTTGACAATAAATTCGATAGCTTCTCCTTTAAGCGCGAGGCAACCGGATTACCTTGCACGCTTAGCAGATCCAATCCAACTATCAGTGCTGCAATTTCTGTTTGAGTAAGCGATCTTGGTTTCTTTAATTCATCGGCATTTCTGACGGTTACGTAACCATCTTCAAATTCAAATTCCATTAATTCAAGTGGTGTTTGTCCTGGAAGGCCACACATATACAACAGCCACAGGTCCTTTTCGATTTCCGCGGCAGTAACCCCAAATTTATTGGCGAGTTCCGAAATGGCAACGCCTTGGTGTTCGGCGATATACGGCACCAAATCAATTAGGCGAGCTAATCTTTTATTAATTGCCATGGATTTTAATCAATTCACTAAGAGCTTTTGTAACTCCGCTAATGACTGAAATTGGTTGTAGTACTTGAATATTTGGTGAGAAAAGTAGAACTTGAGAAATGGCAACGTTTTCAGATTCAAAATTTACTCGGCAAGTAATCCATTCGTCATCATCAGAAATTACTTCTGCACTTTCAAGAATGGAGAGCGCGTGATCTCTGCGAATTTTGAGAAGTGTCTCCACGGATGGAAAGTGAATTGAAGGCAGTGAAATCTCCTGCTTTTCGAAGGACTTTTGCGTCTTCTTAATTCCGCCATCTATGCGGTCTAATCGATAGCTACGTTGCTGCCCTTTAGTGGTGTCTAAGGCAAATAGGTACCACTTACCTTTTTGTGAATACAGGCCTAGTGGTTCTACACGTTTTTTCTCGCTCACGTCTTCTTGATTTATGTATTCAAACTCAATGACCTTGTTTGATTCGATACTTTCCAAAATCTCAGTAATGTTTTCTGGGACACTGGACACAGTTGGAGCTAAGTGGATTTCAGAAAAGTCTGCATTTATTCCGAGCGACTCAAGTCGAATCGAAGTAGACCGTGCAATGTCTTTAAGAGCACTTTCCTTCCAAGCTTCAGCAGCCAAAGCAAGAATCGAAACTTCCTCTGCGGAAAGTTCACCCAAGTCAAATCGATATCTATCAGGTGATATTCGGTAACCAATTTCGTCTTCGAATAGTGCATCGATGCTTTTCATTTCGATATCAATGCCTAGGGCACGCAGCTCTTCTTTATCACGTTCAAACATGCGATCAGCAGCTTCGGCACTACCGTCATAGCCTTCAACTAATTTAAAAATCTGGGCTTTTGTTAAAAATTTCTTTGTTGCAAGAAGTGCAATTGTTAGATTAACTAATCGCTCATTCTTCTCCGATGCCATAAGCACCTTTCGATGGTCGGCGACGTCTTGGTAGCAATTCGGTTCCTGGCGCAATTCTGCGTGAAAATATTAAGAAACCAGTGTGTCCAATCATTCGATGCTCTGGTCGTACAGCTAGGCCATCATGATGCCAAGGCCTCACCAATGATTCAAAACTTTCTGGTTCAGTGAAGCGGCCATCTTTTTTGAGCGCTTCAGCAACATTTGATAATTGCGTGGTGGTTGCTACATAGGCCATGTAAACACCACCCGGGACAAGTACTTTTGCCGCTAAATCTATGCATTCCCAAGGCATCAACATATCGAGAATGACTCGATCGTATTGTTCACTCAACTCTTGCTCTTCAAGGCTCCCCAGCGTTATTTTCCAATTTTCAGGAAGTCCGTTGAAGTAGTGCTCAACATTTGACTTTGCATTTGCTGCAAATTCTTCCCGTCGTTCAACCGAATGCACTGACCCTGTTGGTCCTACTGCTCGAAGCAGTGAAAGCGTTAAAGCTCCTGACCCAACACCTGCTTCTAACACTCTCGCTCCTGGAAAGATGTCGGCAAATCCCACAATCAAGGCCGAATCTTTCGGATAAACGATGGTGGCACTACGTGGCATTGCCAATACATAATCTGTTAAAAGCGGTTTGAAAGCCATAAATTTTTGCACCACACCGGTTGTGGAGTTAATACTCACGACACTGCCTTCGGGCATTCCGATTAAATCATCATGTTTGATAAATCCCTGGTGGGTGTGAAATTCACGCCCTGGAGTGATGTTGAAGGAATATTGGCGACCTTTGTTATCGGTCAGTTGAATACGATCACCGTCGGAGAAGAATCCACTTTTTGATACCACGCGCCTATCTTATGGCGTTGCCGCCTTGTTATAAGTTTCCCCCAATCATGGATGTAATCAGACTCTCTCCCAGCCGAATTAGTGACTATCAACAATGCCCTCAGCTCTATAACTATCGGGTGATTCAACAGTTACCCGAACCTAAGAGTTTGGATGCGGCTCGGGGTACGTTGGTTCATACGATTCTCGAGGAGCTGCTGGCACAGCCAGTTGCCGAAAGAACGCTTGAAAACGCAATAAATCGTGCACCGATACATTGGCAGGCACAAAAGGAATCAGATCCCGAACTGGCGATTGCTGTTACTGATGAAGAAGAATGGATAGACCGAGTTAATTCATTATTAACTTCATACTTTGCACTTGAGAATCCGCAATCCTTTCAACCAACACATATGGAAGAACATTTGGAACTGGATGAAGAAGATTCCTTACTGCTTCATGGATATGTAGACCGCATCGATATTGCGCCAACCGGAGAAGTTCGTATCGTCGATTACAAGACAGGTAAATCGCCGCGAGCAGGTTACGAGGAGAAAGCGCTATTTCAACTTAGATTCTATGGATTGCTCTGGTATCGCATTCATGGCGAAATCCCTAGGTTGCTTCAACTTCTATATTTGGGTGATCAACAAATCTTGAAGAGTTCGCCAACAGAGAATGATCTGCTAATGGCGGAAAAGAAGGCGCTCCAAGTAGGCTATGAAATTAAGATTTCAATTGAAAAAGATTATTGGCCAACGCAGAAAAGCAGATTATGCGATTGGTGTCATCATAAGAGCATCTGCCCTGCATTTACCAAGTGAGATAAATTTCCTTAAGTATTTCGAAATTTAACTCTTCCAGGCTCTTAATGATTCTGGTTTGAGAGTTGGGTTGAATCTCTACTACATGAGGTACCGCAATTACTTTGGCGCCACTTGCTTGTGCTGCTTTTACTCCGGTTGCAGAGTCCTCCAAAATCAAACAATTCCTAATGTCAGCGCCTACTTGGGCCGCTGCTTTTAGGTAACCTTCTGGATCTGGTTTTGTATTCTTAACATCATCTGAAGAGATAGTGGTTGCAAACGGAAGAGGTTTTACATGGCTAAGTGCCGCATCGACAATAACTCTTGGGCTTGCGGAAACTAGTGCCAGCGGAACGCTCTGTTCGTTT
>CAZUOG010000035.1:0-10201 GCA_964622225.1 uncultured Actinomycetes bacterium
CCAGATAAGTGCAATGTTCTCTGAATAAATTGGCATACCGTAAAGCTTGCCGTTTACTGTGAAACCAGACTTGGTTGCATCAGAGAATGAATTTGAAAGACCACCAAGTGCTACTGGTGCAACAACACCAGCGCCTACAAGCTGACCTGTCCAGTCGTGAGCGCCAACCAATAGGTCTGGACCCTTTCCGTCTGGAGTTGCCTTGATGAATTCATCACGAACATTCTTCTTGTAAACAGTGTTGATTGTGATGCCTTGAGTCTTTGCCCAAGCAGAGATGATTGGTGACTGGTTGTCAGACTTAGCGTCTGCAGCACCTGACCAAATTGTTACTGTACGTGCAGCTGATGCAGCTTGTGAAGGAGCTGCGACAAATGCACCAGCTGCTGTTGCTACTGCAACTGCAATTGCTAGACCACGCATGCGTAGTTTCATTTATTGCCTTTCAAGTAATTTTTCGAGGGGTTGAACTTTTCTTCTCACTTAACACTTATATATACGTATTTATATAAGTACTCGGCTCAAAGAATTGAGAGAAGCCTATGAGTGAAAAATTAGGCAAAATTGCCAAAATAGGGGTGTTTTTCCAATTGTTATCAAGGCGTTGTAAAAAATGTAACCGGGGTTCCGAATGTAAAAGCCGTTACATTTCGGGGAGTATGAAGGAATTCAGACAGGGACATATGCGGGTAGACTTGCGCTCTTGCCCGCGCTCGCAGCGCTCACGCTAAAGGACGCTACCTGACGCTACCTGACGCTACCTGACGCTACAAAGTACGCGTGGATTCGTAGAAGAGGTGGGAAGGTAAAGGCTCGAAGGGGCGTTTACATAAACGCATGACGTTTACGCCTTTAGGCGGAAACAGAGAAAACTAAATAGTGGAAAGAAAGCTTTCCAATCCCTTGTCATTTATCAAAAGACATTGGGGGTGAACGGTCTCGACTCTAGATGTTGGGGCAGGGGAAGCGGGCCGAGGAAGCTGGGATGATCTCGTTAACCAATAACTCAGCAAACAAAATAAACGGCAGTAATAACACTGCTGGTCTTGCCCTAGCTGCATAAGCTAGCCCCAAGACCCGTTAGTCCGAATTCGCTCTTGGTTCGGTAACTAGCGTCGCTTAAAGAGCTCCTCTGTTAACAATGTTGCAGGTGTTAATGGGAATTTAACTGCAAATGAGTTTGTCGAAGACTTGTGTGTATGAGCTTCGGAACTGAGAAAACGTTAAACACGCTACGCCCGTAGAAGCCCTGTTTTAGTACTAGAGGACCCGGGTTCAATTCCCGGCACCTCCACCAGTTTTATTTCTGGGAATCTCCATCCCAGCCATATGAATCAATTACTTCTGTAATTTCCACAGAATAATTTTCATAGAAATCGCTCTTAGCTAATTTCTTTGCATTCATGTGTTCTGAATCTTTGCGCCAATTATCTATAGCTTCTAACGAATCAAAGTACGCAATAGTTACGCCTTGGCGAGATTCAGGATGACGAATTCCTGAATGTTTTATATATCCAGATAGTGACTTGATTTTTTCTTCAAGCGCATTGTTATGTTGATAGTAAAGATCCTGATTTGTATCTTGGCGTTTTGATTGAAAAATAACTGCGTATATTTTCTTAGAATCAGATCGCTCAACAACATTATTTAAGTTCTTATGCTTAAGCACTTTGAATTCATAAAGTAGCGCCGTTGCAGAAGACGCAACGCCGATAATTCCAATAATTCTTGGTACCAATGGCACGCTACCTGCAATCACTAATTGAAATCCAAATAGCAATCCAATTAATGAAAGAATCGCTACGGCAATAGTTCTTGAAACTCTTAGTCGCTTAGGTTGATCTGGCAAATATGTAAGCAGAAATGCAACTGGGCCACCTATTAAGGCTGTAAAAAGTACAACTATTGCGAGCAACGCCAACGATTCCATGAATCAGTACCTCAGTATTCTTTAGTTTTCTTTACTTAATTGCTGCAAATAGTGCCATATCAAGCTGGCCACCATCGCGACGAGTTACGTAATTCTTCATGATTCCTTCAAATTCATAGCCAGCTTTAAGTAAAGCCGCTTTTGAAGGTTCATTTCGGACATCGACAATGCCATCAATTCGTTTAAAGCCAAGTGTCATCAATCCATATTCAGTAATCATCTCTACAGCTTTGGTGCAGATACCTTTTCCGCGAGCTTCTTT
Organism: uncultured Actinomycetes bacterium; assembly: GCA_964622225.1. GTDB lineage: Bacteria > Actinomycetota > Actinomycetes > Nanopelagicales > Nanopelagicaceae > ZLKRG08. The sequence goes on from CAZUOG010000035.1 coordinate 2,193, forward strand.
TGCTAGCCAGTATCCGATTTCAGCGCGGTGGTTAGGAATATCGATCGAGTGAAGCGACATAACTCCGGCAAAGTTATTTGAATACGGATAGGCAACGTTCTCGGTTCCTCCAGATTTTCGGGCATGGTCTGATTCTTCAGTATTAACTTTATTTACTAAGTTGTTGTGGTCGTAATTAGACAGCCGCGAATCTTCAATCACAAAAACCAGCTCTGTTTTATTTGTAAAACTTGCGGCTGCTCGCTTTCCCGCAAATTCGATTGCTAAATCCAAAGGATAGTTTTCAGGAAGAGTAGTGAATTTGGGAATTGTCGGATCTTGTGCGGCGCGATAAATATCTTCTGCATCCGAAGGACATATCGGACGCATAGTGATGGTTCCGGACTTAAGAGTCGGACTCTCTTCTGGCCACCAAATCATTAATAAAGTTTAATCAAAAGTGTTTCAATTCATTGTCATTTAAATACTTTGACAAATGAATACGTTCAACAAATCAGTCGGCTTTAAAATATGTTCTTTCGATATCTAAATCGCATCCATAATTGCTCTGGCAGGCACTTCATATCTCTGGCCAGTTGGGCTAATCCAAGTGCAAGCTCCATCTTTGCCATTGATCAATTTCCAATTCCCATGCGTCTTAAGGTTATGGTGTCGTCGGCAGAGTGCTCCTAAGTTTTGTGCCGAAGTTTCTCCACCTTCATCCCAGGGAACCGCATGATCCAAGTCAGCTAAATGTGCTGGTTGTCTGCAACCTGGGAATCGACAAGTTCGATCACGTGCAATTAAGAAATCTTGTAAATGTTGCGGCGGTTCATACGTTTCCCGACCATAATCAATCAAGGTGCCATTTATCGGGTCCGTAATAAACCTTTTCCACTTACCGTCTGCTGCAATTTCTCGAGCCACACTCGCGGGAATTGGACCATAACCAGCTAATTGACCAGGGTTTTCAGCTAAACCGAGCGCAGTAGGTAAATCAATTGTGACATTTACAGTTGGGCGACGATTATGGCGAGTGACAACAGAACCAATTGTTTTCAAAGCGTCATCTGCGGCTTTCATTGCAGAAACAAACGCATCTGCTCGGCGCACATCTCTTTCGAACTGTGAATCTAGTGTATTGGCGCGATCTAGCGCAGCTAAAGCGGATTCATTATCGAAGTTAAGAACCATACATTCATCTTTACAAAATTCAGAACAACTATGGGCGCATTTAGATTGACATTCTTTAATACATTTATGGACTCGACTAAATTGGACGATGTTTAACATAGCTTCCTGATGTTCCAAAAGTATTTTGTCTGCGTAATCACTAATTACTTGATCAACTAATTGCGCATCTTCAATCTTTAAAGTTGCCAGAATCGTGCCAACACCAGCTTCTTCTTTGTGGAAACGTACAAATCTGTTTTGACGCTCTTTTTCGAAATTTTCTTTGTATAAATCTGGAGCAATAGTTGCAAAGACTGTTTTAATTTTCTTAGCTACCTGACCTGGTGTATGAAATTCTGCATGTGCCAACGCTTTTTCTTCAATATATTGAATAGCCTCTTGTGAAAGTCCAGCCCGCAACGCTGCTGCAGTCTCTTTGGCAATAACTGTTGCCGTTTGCGTTGGAATCTCACCGGCATTTAGCGCACTTATAGTTGCAGGCAAATTAGTAAACAAAGTTCGAGCGACGTCAATTTTGTCTTGGGAGGTAGCTGGGGCCAGTCTTAGAGCATTAGATACTTCTTCTCGGCTCTCATTTTCAACATCAAATTCGCCAGATTTTTCCTGATAATGCGAACCGGACACATATAAAAGCGCTTCTTGTTCTTGAAAGTTAACCCAAGAGGCCTGCTTCTGCCAACATTTCAAATAATTAACACGGTCCGCAGGAGATAAATCTGTTTTATCAATTTGTAGCATTAGTGAAATGGCCTCTACGCCAGGAGGAATTTGTGTGACCTGCTCAATAATTTGATTGCAAGGTCTGCCATCATAATTTAGGCGCTCGTCATCAATCAGCATATGAGCCGGTTGGATGACTTTCTGAAACATATGAGAAGCATTTACCGAAGGTGCGACAGAAAATTAGAAAAATACAAAGTTTTCCACCGAATAAATTACAAAAAAGTATGATTTTTCAATTCTAACTTGTGGAAAACAAAGTTGTTTTGTCACTGTGAAGCAGTAAGGACCAGACAGAGGATAAATAATTTAGGCGATTTTGAAAATCTACCGTCAAGCCAATGATTACAACTTCGCGGTTTCAAAACTTCTATCGTGACGATCAATGACTAACATGGTGTGGTTTGCAATATTGTGCCAACCATCTTGTGGCCAACCACTTGATGCAACCACGATTGCATGATCATCTTCACGATAATGAAGATCGTAATAATCCTCACCGCCAAAATCTGGACGCTTTTGATTATCGTGTTCAGAAATCACAATTAATTTAGTTGGTGAAAGTAGCATTGCATTAATGCTGGAATAAGAAGTGTTTTCTTTAATTATCTTGACCGCTGCTTTCACGCCTGGAACCAATCCAAGCTCTTCAATTTTTTGAACTACTAGCAAGAAATATCTTTCAGAATCTGTATTTCCGACTGCCATTTTCAAATAGGCAGGTGCAATGAATTCATCTAAAGCTGTAGGGGGATTAATCGATCCGTTGTGTGTAAATGAATATTTACCGTAATGAAATGGGTGCGCATTCTCCTTATTTACTGGTAATCCAGATGTCGCCCAACGTAAATGAAGTAGCGATCCATCACTCTTTGTGCTCTTAATGATGTCCATGAAATCTGGACTCTTGGCAGCGGCTACAGGTTCTTTAACTACTTCGCCGCTTTTATCAGTGATACCCCAGCCATCGCAATGAATTGAAGAAAGATTTACGAAGTCTTGGAAATCTTTTCCAACAACCGCTGAAAAATCCGTATCTGCATCAGACACGTACCCTAAAAGACGACACATTTACCTGAAACCTCTTCCCTTTGGGTGCATTCTAGGAGTACAAATGACTATTCGGTGACCGCCACCGAAAGTTATTTCATTTCAACTGGGAGGCAGAAGGTTTACCACTCTTAATAAATAACATATGAATTTATTGGGATTGTGAATTTTCGGTCAGACCTAATTCTTGGAATATTGAACAAAGGAGTTCACTTGAGCAATCAGCATGATGATGATGCCAAACTCTTAGAGTCACTTGGATACAAGCAGGAATTCACCCGCCGCTGGTCAGGTTTCTCTAACTTTGCTATCTCATTCTCAATTATTTCTGTTCTGTCAGGATGCTTCACCACATTTGGACAAGCATGGAATAACGGCGGCCCAGTTGCGATTTCAATCGGCTGGCCAGTAATTTCAATTTTCATTCTTTTAATCGCTTTAGCAATGGCTGAATTGGTTTCAGCAATGCCAACAGCTGGTGGAATTTTCTACTGGGCATTTGCATTGGGTAAGCCAGTTCACGGTTGGTTAACAGGTTGGTTAAACCTTGTCGGACTAGTTGCAGTTATTGCTGGTGTTGATTATGGCTTTGCAACATTCTTTACAACCACAATGAACATGTTTAATGACTGGTGGAATCCAACTGATCTGAAACTTGTATTCGTTGTCTTCGTTGTGACTGTTCTTATTCATATTCTTATGAATATTTACGGCGCGAAAATTATTCACTTGCTACAGAACATCAACGTTTACTGGCATGTATTTGGTGTCGCTGCAATTCTTGCAATTTTGGTATTCCTACCAAAGAGCCACCAAACAGCGCACTGGGTATTTACAACTCGAAACAATAATTCCGGCTTCTCCGAGAGCATGTATTGGTTCTATGTATTGCCACTTGGGTTCTTATTAACTCAATACACAATTACTGGATTCGATGCATCTGCACACGTTTCAGAAGAAACTGGTGGCGCATCTAAGGCAGCGGCAAAGGGTATGTGGCAATCAGTTGCATTCTCTGCTGTCGGTGGATGGTTAATGCTTCTTGCATTCTTGTTCGCAGCAACAGATGTTGAGGGCTTAAACAAAGCTGGCGGTTTCGCACCGGCAATCTTTACTTCAGCGTTAACAATGGGCTGGGCTCAGATTTTGATGATCATTACCTGTGTAGGTCAGTTCTTCTGCGGTATGTCATGTATTACTGCGGCATCGCGTATGTTATTTGCGTTCTCACGCGATCGCGCGGTTCCAGGACATCAGTACTGGACCAAGCTTGATGGAAATCGCAACCCATCACATGCAGCATTCGGTGTTGGTATCTTCGCAACTATTCTTACATTGCCTGCACTCTGGGCACCAAAAGGAACCGTTGTACCAATCGCATTCTTCGCAGTTACATCTGTGACTGTGCTGGGTCTATTCCTTTCATTCATGATTCCAATTTGGCTTCGCTTTAAGCAAGGCGAACATTTCCAAGCTGGATCATGGAATCTTGGTAAGCATTACAAGTGGATTAATCCAATTGCAGTAATTGAAATTATTTTGATTTCAATTGTGCTCTGCTTACCAACTACACCAGCAGGTGTTCCAGGAAATAAAGCATTCTCATGGCTAGCAGTTCAGTACGCACCATTGGCATTAATTGCTGTAATTGGTGGCGCAATGATCTGGTGGAATGTTTCAGCCAAGAAATGGTTCAAGGCTCCTGAACATCAGGCTCGTTTAGTCAAGTAATTAACCAAAGAAAGGCCATCTCTTGCAATTTACATTGCAGGGGTGGCCTTTCTCTATTATTTTAATTCAATATTAATTTAATTCTCAAAGGGGAGAAGAAGATGGGCAGAGTTCAAGATCGCGTTGCCATAGTCACAGGAGCTGCATCAGGTATTGGTGAAGCGAGCGCAATTCGATTAGCAGAAGATGGCGCAATTGTGGTTTGCGCAGATATTAATTTAGCCGGAGCGGAAGCAGTCGCAAAAAAGATTTCTGACACGGGCGGCAAAGCTAACGCTTATCAAATTGATATCTCAGACTCTGCCCAATGCGATGCATGCGCTGCAGATACATTAAAACGTTACGGCGCGATTGATATTTTAGTTAATAATGCAGGCGTTAATTTGCCCGGCACTTTTCACGAAACTTCAAACGAAATTATTCAAAAGACTTTACAAGTAAACGTCGCCGGAATGATGTATTTAACTCGTGCTTGCATTCCAATAATGCTTGAGCAAAAGCGCGGTTCGATTGTAAATATGTCATCTATCAATGGCTTAGTTTCCGAACCGTTCTTGACGGTTTATTCAGCATCAAAAGGCGCTGTAGTTATGTTCACGAGAGGAGTTGCGCTCGATTACGCAAAAACCGGTATTCGATGCAACGCAATCTGCCCTGGCTGGGTAGATACTCCAATTAATTACGCCCATGCAGATCTACTTGGTGGACTACAAAAAGTTTATGATGGAATTTCCGTATTCCAACCAATCGGTCGCCCAGGAGAACCAAGAGAGATCGCTCATTTAGTGCTCTTTTTAGCATCAGATGAAGCCTCATTTATTACGGGCTCAATCATCTCTGCAGATGGCGGAATGTCAGCGATGTAACGCTCATTCCGGGTAATTAAAAGAACTATTTACTGACAAAACGGACTATTAGGAATATATTCAAACAATGAACCAAACAGGCTATCTCAGCGTTGAGCAGTTAAAGAAAGATGTCGCAGACGGAAGCATTGATACCGTCGTAGTCGTAATGACCGACATGCAAGGTCGATTAGTAGGCAAAAGAATTGCTGGGCAGTTCTTCTTAGATGAAATTGTTAAACACGGAACCGAAGGCTGCAATTATTTATTAGCAGTCGATATTGATATGAACACCGTTGGTGGATATGAAATGTCGTCATGGGACCGCGGTTATTCAGATTTCGCAATGGTTCCGGATATGTCAACGCTTCGATATGTCCCATGGCAAGAAGGCGCCGCAATGGTTACTGCGGACGTGCAGTGGCTTGACCACACAGACGTAGTTGCATCTCCTCGACAGATTCTTCGTCGACAAATTAAGCGCCTCGAAGAAGCTGGAATGAAAGCATTTGTAGGTACTGAACTTGAATTTATTGTATTTAATGACACCTACGAAGAAGCATGGAATAAGCGCTACCGTAATTTAATTCCTGCAAATCAATACAACGTTGATTATTCAATTCTTGGTGGTTCTCGCATTGAACCATTGCTTCGCCAAATTCGTTTAGGAATGACTGGCGCTGGAATGTATGTGGAATCAGTAAAAGGTGAGTGCAATTTCGGACAACATGAAATTGCTTTTAAGTACGACGAAGCGTTAAAGACTTGTGACAACCATGTGATCTATAAGAACGGCGCAAAAGAGATTGCATCAGATATGGGTTACGCGCTTACCTTCATGGCTAAGTTCAACGAACGCGAAGGCAACTCTTCACACATTCACTGCTCATTCCGCGGATTAGATGGATCTATGGTCTTGGCAGATGACAACGATAAAGAACATGGTTTATCTGAGGTCGGAAAGCATTTCTTAGCGGGTATGCAGGCTCATTTACGCGAACTTTCATTGTTATGGGCCCCAACAATCAACTCATATAAGCGCTATCAACCAGGTTCTTTCGCACCAACTGCAATTCGTTGGGGCCGCGATAATCGCACCTGCGCACTTCGTTTAGTTGGTAAAGGTCCATCTTTGCGCGTTGAAAATCGCGTTCCAGGTGGCGATGTAAATCCATATTTAGCAGTTGCGGGCATGATCGCTGCAGGTCTTGATGGAATCCAAAAGAAACTTTCGCTTGAACCAGCTTTCGTAGGAAACGCCTATGCATCTGATTCAGAGTTCGTGCCTCACACAATGGAAATGGCACAGAAACTTTGGTCCGAATCTTCATTCGTCAAAGAAGCATTTGGTGAAGAAGTGCAAAAGCATTACACCAACATGGCACAGGTTGAAATCGAAGCATACGGAAAAGCCGTTACCGATTGGGAATTAATTAGAAACTTTGAAAGGTACTAAAGATTGTCTAACACATACGAAGTAATCAACCCTGCCACTGGCAAAGCTGTAAAGCAGATTACCGAAGCATCTGTTGAAGAGACTGATGCAATTATCGCCAAAGCTGCGGAAGCATTCAAGTCTTGGCGAAATGTAACTCCGTATGATCGTGCGAATTTGCTACGAGCATTTTCAAATAAAGTTCGTGAACATCGCGAAGAACTTGCACAGTTAGAAATTGACAACTCGGGACATACTCGCGGTAATGCGCTTTGGGAAGCAGATAACGTTGCAAACGTTTTGAATTATTACGCAGGTGTGCCGGAGCGTCTTTATGGCCGCCAAATTCCAGTGGCTGGTGGCGTTGATATTACGTTCAAGGAGCCAATTGGCGTAGTTGGAATTATTGTCCCTTGGAATTTCCCAATGCCGATTGCCGGTTGGGGTTTCTCTGCAGCGTTAGCAACTGGTAATACTGTTGTTCTAAAACCAGCGGAATTAACACCACTAACTGCGATTCGACTTGGCCAATTGGCGCTAGAGGCAGGCATTCCAGAAGGTGTTTTAAACATTATTCCGGGCAAGGGCAGTGTGGTCGGAAATCGTTTTGTTACCAATCCATTAGTGCGCAAAGTTTCATTTACTGGTTCGACTGCAGTTGGTAAATCAATTATGGCCGGCTGTGCTGATCAAGTTAAGCGCGTAACTTTAGAACTTGGTGGCAAGAGCGCAAATATTATCTTTGCAGATACAGATATCGAAGCCGCAGCTAATGCGGCACCGGGCGGCGTATTTGATAATGCCGGCCAAGATTGCTGTGCACGCACGCGTATCTTGGTAGAGAAAAAAGCTTTCGATAAATTTATGGAACATTTTGAAAAAGCTGTAAAAGCATTCCGTTGCGAAGATCCTAATTTAGATACTGCCGGAATGGGCCCATTGATTTCCAAGAAGCAGATGGATGTAGTGACTTCTTATATTGATGACACATCAGATTCCAAAGTAGCTTTCCAAGGTTCAATGAATCCTTCTGGTGATGGATTCTGGGTACCGCC
>CAZUOG010000036.1:0-10122 GCA_964622225.1 uncultured Actinomycetes bacterium
TGCTAAGCCAACCAAAACATAAAGTGCACCAACTGCAAGGAAGAAAATCCATGACAGAGTTGGTGAAAGGTTGTTGTTTTGAAAAGCAAGAATTGTTGGATCTTCAATTCGGATAGTTCCGCCTTCTCCGGCAAGAAGAAGGAGTAAACCTTGGAACATCAAAAATGCAGCCAAAGTAACCACGAATGATGGAATACCAAGTCGAGAGACCATAGTGCCGATAGTTAATCCAAGCAGTGCTCCAACGATGATGCTTACTAAAAGAGCAATCCACCATGAGACTCCGTGGTTGGTAATCAAAATTACCAATACCGCCCCGCAAACACCTGATGCATAACCAGCAGAGAGATCAATTTCTCCGAGCAATAGAACGAAAACCAATCCCATCGCAATCACAGTTACAGAAGCAGCTTGGGTAAGTAAATTCGCAAAGTTACCTGGAGTTAGGAAAACATCGCTCATGATTCCAAAGACGATGCAGAGTGCAACTAAACCAAGTACGCCTGGCAGCGCACCCATATCGCCAGATTTAATACGTGCAAAATAATCTTCCCAAGCAGCTTTGATAGTGCCGGTATTTGTAGTTACTTCGGTATTCATTATTCAGTTACCCCCGCTGCCTTACCAGTAGTAATGAGCTGCACTACTTGAGCATGCGTTACATCGCTCTTCTTAACTTGTGCCGCCATATTTCCTAGATAAAGTGCTGCAATATTGTCAGCAACTTGGAAAATGTCATTTAAATTATGAGAAATCAAAATTACGGCTAGACCGTTATCAGCTAATCGACGAACCAAATTTAGAACTTGTTCAGTTTGTGCAACACCCAATGCTGCGGTTGGTTCATCGAGAATTACGACTTTGCTATTCCAAAGCACCGCACGTGCGATCGCCACAGTTTGACGCTGTCCACCAGATAGTGAAGAGACAGTTTGGCGAATAGATTTAACGGTACGAACGCTTAGGCCATCTAATGTTTTACGAGCCAACGATTCCATTTCAGATTCGTTGAGAGTGATTCCTTTTTTAACTTCGCGACCTAGGAACATGTTATGAACGATGTCTAGGTTATCGCAGAGCGCTAAGTCTTGATAAACAATTTCAATACCAAGCGCGGTGGCATCTCTAGGGCCACCAACGTGAACTTTATTTCCCTCATAGAAATAATCGCCGTTATCAATGTTATAGATACCAGCGATGCACTTAATCAGAGTTGATTTACCAGCACCGTTATCTCCAACAAGGGCTGTGACCTGTCCAGGGTAAGCATCAAAGTTAACGCCCTTTAATACCTGAACTGGGCCGAATGATTTCTCAATGCCGCGCAAAGAGAGGATTGGCTCTGCCATTAATTCTTCCTATCGGGATTCATCTGAGCTGTTACATCTGAAATAGAAGTTAGGCCCGAGATTACTCCCGGGCCTAACTTTTTACTATGACTAACTATTACTTGATTCCGTTAGCTGTGCAAAGCTTTTCAATGCCCTTGCAAACATCAGCCTTCTTCTGGAAGCCATCAGCAATAACAACGCTTACGTTCTTTGCTGTGATTCCAACTGGAACTAGTAGTACTGAAGGAACCTTTGAAACACCATTATCTGTTGTTCCATTTGTCTTAGCCTTCTTACCGTTGATCAAAGCAACTGCTAGATCTGCTGCACCTTGTGCCTCAGCCTTAACTGCCTTGTAAACAGTGTTTGATAGATCGCCTGAAAGAACAGCACGTAGACCATCAACTGTTGCATCCTGACCAGATACGCAAACCTTGCCGTTTAGCTTGTTCTTCTTTAGAACTGCTACTGCTGCAAGACCTAGACCTTCGTTAGCTGAAACAACTGCATCAAGCTTTCCGCCAGCCTTTGTTAGCTGCTGCTCGAAAATTGTTCCACCCTTTACGTTATCCCAATCTGGAACTGACTGATCGTCAACAAGTGTTCCACCTGTGCTCTTTAGGAATGGACCAACAACTGATGCATAACCCTGCTTGAATAGAGTTGCGTTGTTATCTGTTGGTGAACCATTTAGGTATACAACGCGTGGCTTTGCAACCTTCTTAGCCTTTAGGCAGTCAACAATTCCTTGTCCTTGTAGCTTACCTACAGCAACGTTGTCGAATGATACGTAGTATGAAGCTGAACCCTTAAGAGTTAGGCGATCGTAATCGATTGTTGGAACGCCCTGCTTCTTTGCCTTGTCCTGAACAGCTTTAGCTGAATCTGAATCAAGGTTAACCATGATTAGAACCTTTGCACCCTTTGTAAGCATCTGATCAGCGATTGTTGCAAATGCAGCCTTATCGCCATTTGCATTCTGAATATCAGCTGTTACACCAGCAGCCTTGAATGCTGCCGTTAGGAATGGACGGTCTGCTGTTTCCCAGCGAGCTGAAGAAGCAGCATCTGGAAGAATCACACCAACAAAGCCACCAGCGGCCTTAGCTGTTGTTGCGACAAAACCAGTTAGAGCAATTGATGCAGCTGAAACAGCAGCAACGATTGCTAAACGACGCTTTGACATTTAGTTACCTTTCGAAAAGTTAATGCGTAGTAGATTCGAATAATCAGTGGGACCTACGCATCAATGTGGGGCAAAACTAGGGCATATTTCGGTCAACCTAAACCCCTTTTGAAACCTTGTAATCAAATCGTTGTAATTAGAACTTCAAGTAGAATACGTAAATGTCTTCACCTCAAGAGCAGCTAAAAGCCCAGATTCTGGCTGCTATTGAACAGGGGTTAAACATCAAGTTTGCCGGGGAAGTGCCGCTTGAGCGCCCTAAGAATCGCGATCATGGTGACTATTCATCTTCTATTGCGCTCCAACTAGCCAAAGTGGTGGGCAGAGCCCCTCGCGAGGTCGCCGCGACCCTTCAGCAAATTCTGGAAGTAGCACCTAATATTTCAAAGGTAGAAATCGCAGGTCCTGGTTTTATCAACTTCACTTTAAATCGCGCCAGCCAAGCCGAATTAGTTAACACAATTAATAAAGCGGGCAAGACTTATGGAAATGGCAATTCACTTGCCGGCAAGAATTTCAATGTGGAATTTATTAGCGCTAATCCGACAGGTCCACTTCATTTAGGTCATACACGATGGGCTGCAGTAGGTGATGTGCTTGCGCGGATTCTGGCTGCGGCTGGTGCAAATGTAACTCGCGAGTTTTACATCAATGATCGCGGTGTACAGATGGATTTATTTGGTGAATCAGTTCGCGCTGCAGCTCTTGGAAAAACTGCACCAGAAGATGGTTATCAAGGTGAATACATCAAAGATATTGCGGCGCATTTAATCGAACAAGACGCTGGAATTTTGGAATTACCAGAAGCAGAACAGAAAATTGAATTTCGCGAACGTGCTTATCAATGGCAACTCGGAGATCAAAAGCGCGTTCTGCAAACATTTAATACACACTTTGATGTTTGGTTTTCAGAGCGCTCGCTACATGAAAGTGGCGCAGTTACACATGGTTTAGATGAGCTAAAGAAGAAAGGCCATGTCTTCGAAGCAGATGGCGCTACTTGGCTTCGCACTACAGATTTTGGTGATGATAAAGATCGCGTGCTTCTAAAAGCAGATGGCACCTATACATATTTCACATCTGATACTGCTTATTACATCAATAAGCGCGAACGTGGTTTTGATGTTTGTATCTATTTATTAGGTGCGGATCACCATGGTTATGTGGGACGCTTGAAAGCAGTTGCACAGTGCAATAACGACAACCCTAATGTGGTGGAAGTGCTAATTGGGCAGCTAGTTAAAATTATGAAGAACGGTGAAGAAGTTAAGCTTTCAAAGCGCGCCGGCACCATTATTACTTTGGAAGATATTGTTGAAGAAGTTGGTGTGGATGCTGCGCGATACACCTTGCTTCGCTATCCAACAGATTCGCCGATGGTGATGGATGTGGAAGTACTGAAATCACGCACTAATGACAATCCGGTGTATTACGTTCAATACGCACATGCTCGTATCGCAGCGCTACTTCGCAATGCCGAAGAACTCGGTATTAAAGTCGGCGATTTCAATACCTCTGAATTAACTCACGAACGTGAAATTGAATTAATGGGAGCGCTTTCTGATTTCCCTATAGTGGTAAATACTTCGGCAGAACTTCGCGAAGCGCATCGAGTGGCGCGCTATTTAGAAGAGCTTGCTGGTGTGTATCACCGTTTCTATTCTGATTGCCGCGTATTACCCATGGGCGATGAAGCACTTAGCGATGTACATGTTGCTCGCATAAATCTATGTGCAGCAACTCGCCAAGTGTTGGACAATGGGCTCACGTTATTAGGCGTTAGCGCACCGGAGAGGATGTAAATGTCACACAATCCTTGGGCTGCCAACGTTAAGTTTGAAAATGGCCAATTAAATGTGGCCGGAATCAGCGCAATAGAATTAGCAGCTGAATACGGAACCCCCGCATTTATTCTTGATGAAGATGATTTCAAAGCTCGTGCATCTGCATTTGTTAACGCTATGCAGAAATCATTTGATTCTTCAACGGTTTATTACGCTTCAAAAGCATTCCTTTGCAAGCAGATTGTTCTCTGGATTCATGAATTAGGTATGGGCATTGATGTGGCAACAGGTGGGGAGCTTGAAGTCGCTCTAACCATGGAATTTCCTGCGCATCGAATCGAAGTACATGGCAATAACAAATCTTTAGCTGAAATTGATCGCGCAGTGAATGCTGGAGTCGGCTGCATTGTTATTGACTCTCTTCAAGAAATTTCTCGAGTCGCAGAAGCTGCAAAGAAATATGGCAAAACTCAAGCCGTGATGATTCGCCTCAATCCAGGCGTTGAAGCACATACCATTGAAGCAATTGCCACCGCACATACAGATGTGAAATTTGGTTTATCAATAGTTAGCGGTATGGCCTGGGATGCCGTACTAGAAATTGCTAAATATCGTGAATTAGATTTCCGCGGTGTTCATGCACATATCGGTTCACAAATATTCAATATGGATGGCCACCGATTAACTATCAATCGTCTGCTTGATTTTATGGCTCGTTACCGCGATGAATTTAATCGCGAACTTCCAGATGTTGATTTTGGTGGAGGATTCGGAATTGTTTACACCGAAGAAGATGCACCACTTGCAATTGAAGATGCAGTTTCCCAAATCAAAACTGCAGTTGTCGAAGGATGCGCAGCGCGAAACTTAAAAGTTCCACATGTAGCTATCGAACCTGGTCGCTCAATTGTTGGTCCATCAATGTTTACACTTTACGAAGTAGGAACCACAAAAGAAGTGAAGCTAGATAATGGTGGAACTCGAAATTACATTTCTGTTGATGGTGGAATGTCAGACAACATTCGTCCAGGTTTATACGGCGCAATTTATGAAGCGCACTTAGCTAATCGCACTTCTAGTGCTCCAACAGAAACATCACGATTAGTTGGAAAACATTGCGAAACTGGAGACATTTTGATTCGCGATATTGATCTGCCATCAGATATTGCTCCAGGAGATTTACTTGCGATTCCTGCTACAGGTGCTTACAACCGCAGTATGGCAAGTAATTACAACCATGTGCCGCGCCCGCCAGTTATTGCAGTGCGAAATGGTGCGGCAAAAGTGATTGTTCGTCGCGAGACTTACGAAGATTTATTGCGCTTAGACCTCATCTAAGGTGTGAAAGAATACGCACCATGAAAACCATCAAGATTGGCATGCTTGGCTGCGGCGTTGTCGGCGGGGCGGTGGCTCGCGAATTAGCAAGCAATGGCGCAGATTTCGCAGCCCGTGCCGGTGCTCAACTTGAACTCTCCAAAGTTGCAGTTCGTAACCTTTCAAAGCGCGATGGTGTTTCCGATTCACTTCTTACTACAGATGCAAATTCTGTTGTTACAGATCCAGAAATTTCTTTAGTTATCGAAGTTATGGGTGGAGTTGAACCTGCTCGTGAATTAATTTTGACTGCGATTGCTCATGGCAAATCAGTAGTGACTGCAAACAAAGCCCTACTTGCGTCTCACGGTGCAGATCTTTATGCGGCGGCAGAAAAAGCTGGTGTAGATCTTTACTACGAAGCAGCAGTTGCAGGTGCGATTCCAATTATTCGCCCACTACGCGAATCTTTAATCGGTGATCGCATTAATCGCGTCATGGGAATTGTTAACGGAACTACAAACTTCATCCTTACTAAAATGGATGAAGAAGGTCTGCCATTTGATGTAGTTCTAAAGGAAGCCCAAGCACTTGGTTATGCCGAAGCAGATCCAACTGCGGATGTCGAAGGACATGATGCGGCTGCTAAAGCTGCAATCCTTGCTGGACTTGCTTTCCACACCCGCGTAACTGCAAGTGATGTTGCTTGCGAAGGTATTACCAAACTTTCAGCGCAAGATGTAGCAACTGCAAAATCAATGGGCAAAGTAATTAAATTAATTGCCGAAGCAAAGCGCACCGACTCTGGAATTTCAGTTCGAGTAGCACCAATGATGTTAGATCGCAGCCACCCACTTGCAGCAGTTCGCGAAGCATTTAATGCAGTCTTCGTGGAATCAGAAGGCGCAGGACAGTTGATGTTCTACGGTCGCGGTGCCGGTGGAGCGCCAACTGCTTCTGCAGTTCTAGGAGATGTTGTGGCTGTTGCTCGCCATATCGTTGCTGGTAGCAAGGGACCAGCAGAATCTGATTATGCCGATCTAGGAATTGCACCAAAAGGCGCGGCAATTACTAAGTATGCGATCCGTTTAGCAGTTCACGACAAGCCTGGTGTACTTGCAAATGTTGCGAATACCTTTGCTTCAGAAGATGTTTCGATCCAAACAGTTTTACAAAAAGGCCGTGGGGACGAAGCAGAAATTACTGTAGTTACTCACCGCGCAACCGAATCACATTTAGCGGCAACTGTTCAAAAGTTATCTAAATCAGATGTAGTTCGTGAAGTTGAAAGCGTTATCAGAGTAGAGGGGTCAGCTAGCTGATGTTCGGAAAGAAGAAAGCTGGCGCACACCAATGGCGCGGAGTTATTGAGGAATATCGCGATCGCTTGCCTGTTTCATCAAAGACTCCGGTAGTAACTCTTCGCGAAGGTGGAACACCTTTAGTTGAAGCAAGCAATCTTTCAAAGATGCTTGGGAATGAGATTTGGTTAAAGTTTGAAGGCGCTAACCCAACTGGTTCGTTTAAAGATCGCGGTATGACCATGGCGATTTCTAAAGCTGCCGAAGATGGAGCAAAGGCAGTTATCTGTGCATCGACCGGAAATACCTCAGCATCAGCAGCGGCGTATGCCGCGCATGCAAATATGGTTCCAGCAGTTTTAATTCCTCAAGGAAAAATTGCGATGGGCAAGTTGGCTCAGGCAGTTGTTCATGGGTCAAAGATTCTTCAAGTTGATGGCAACTTTGATGATTGTTTGGATCTTGCAAAAGAATTATCTGAAAAGTATCCAGTAGCGCTGGTTAATTCCGTTAACCCATTCCGAATCGAAGGACAGAAGACCGCATCTTTTGAAGTAATTGATTTCCTAAATGATGCTCCTGATTACCATGTGCTTCCAGTAGGAAACGCGGGAAACATCACCGCTTATTGGAAGGGATATTTGGAATATCGCGAAGATCGTAAATCTTCACGTCTGCCAAAAATGTGGTGATTCCAAGCAGAAGGCGCGGCACCGATTGTTCGCGGTGAAGTTGTTAAAAAGCCAGAAACCATTGCAACTGCGATCCGCATTGGTAATCCTGCTTCATGGCAAGGTGCGACAAATGCTCGCGATATGTCTGGTGGCTTAATCGATTCAGTTACAGACGAAGAAATTCTTAATGCCTACCGTTTGCTAGCTGCAAAAGAAGGTATTTTCGTAGAGCCTTCATCGGCTGCAGGTATTGCTGGGCTAATTAAGTATCAGGCAAATGGCAAACTTCCAAAGGGTAAGCGAATTGTCGTGACTGTTACTGGCCACGGATTAAAAGATATTCAATGGGCGCTTGAAGCAGCAGCTGATCCAATTGTGGTTCCAGTTGATGCAAAGGCTGCAGCAGAGAAGTTGGGTCTGGCTTAATTAAATGTCACGCCTTACTTTTCGCGCCAGTGCATATGAAGTCAAAGTCCCAGCCAGCTCTGCAAATTTGGGCCCGGGATTTGATTCTTTTGCGTTAGCTTTAGAAAAGCGTGATCGTTACATCGCTCAAGTTTTAGACGATAAAACTTTAGATATCGATGTTGTGGGCGAAGGATCTGATGAAGTTCCGCGCGATGAAAAGAATTTAGTTGTAAAATCAATTTACAAAGGTTGGGAATTCTTAGGTTTACCTAAGAAGGAGTATCCAGGCCTGGCACTTCGTGCATTAAATTCATTACCCCATGGTCGTGGGCTTGGTTCATCAGCAAGTGCAATTATCGGCGGATTAATTCTTTCTCGCTCACTTGTAGTTGGCGGTGCAGATCGCATGAGCGATAACGATGTTTTAACTCTGGCAACAGAGATGGAAGGTCATCCAGATAACGTAGCTGCTGCACTTTATGGCGGCGCAGTTCTATCTTGGCAAGGTGAAGATTTTGCAGATGCAATTAAATTAAATGTATCACCACGAATTTCTGCAGTCGCATTTATTCCCGCTAACAATATGCCGACATCAAAAGCACGCAAAATGTTGCCAGAAACAATTCCGCATAAAGATGCAGTTCAGAATTCAATTAATACTGCCCTGTTAACTCAAGCATTAACCAATCGCCCTGATTTATTGCTGCCAGCAACTGAAGATTTCTTGCATCAGTCTTATCGCGAAGCAGCGATGCCAAAGTCTTATGCACTTATGCAGAAACTTCGCGCAGCTGGCGTTGCAGCATTTATCTCTGGAGCTGGCCCAACAGTATTGGCGCTCTTAGTAGACGCAGATCTAAATCATGAGTTAGAAGATTTAGTCCGCGCAGCTGGTAGCGGATTTACGGTAGAAAACCTTGATATTTCAAGCGTTGGATACCAGGTTTCCAATATCTAAAGTCCTCTGCTAGGCTTCTTCCATCAGTTAGGCCTTCTAGCCCTTATTACTGATAAATCTAAAATCTCTTAAAAATTCACTTTTTTGGATTTTTATAAACACAAGGATACAAATGTCAGAAGAAACAAAGGTTCGTTCCGAAAGCCCTGAACTAGCTGCGATGACTCTTCCGCAGTTAAAGAAGGTTGCAACTCAGCTCGGAATCGACGGTGCCGCGAAGATGGCAAAGGGTTCATTGGTAGATGCAATTGCAGACTTACAAGCTAAGAACCGCGAAAGCGCAAAGGCAGAAAAAGAAGCAGCACGCGCAGAACGCGATGCTCGCCGCGCAGAACGCAATAACAACAACAAACAAGAGAAGCAAGATCGCAATCAGGATTCAGATTCAGAGAATAACGATCGCCCAGATCGCAATGACCGTAACAATGATGAAAACGAAGATGGCGGATCTCGCCGCAATCGTGATCGCCATCGTGGCCGCGATCGCAACCGCAATCGCGAAGAACGCGGCGAACCAACAATTTCAGAAGACGATGTTCTACTTCCAGTCGGCGGCTTATTAGATATTCTTGAAAATTACGCATTCGTTCGCACTAGCGGTTATCTACCGAGCCCTAACGATGTTTATGTTTCTATGCAGCAAGTTCGTAAATTTGCACTTCGCAAAGGCGATGTAATTACCGGTCAGGTAAAGCAGCCACGCGAAGGAGAGCGCCGCGAGAAGTTCAATGCGCTAGTTCGCATCGATTCTATTAACGGTGTTTCACCTGAAGAATCACGTAATCGCGTTGATTTCTCAAAGCTGGTGCCGCTTTACCCACAAGAGCGTTTACGCCTTGAAACACAGCCAAATATTCTGACAACTCGTGTTATCGATTTAATTGCACCAATTGGTAAAGGTCAGCGCGGTCTGATTGTTTCTCCACCAAAGGCCGGTAAGACCATGGTGTTGCAATCAATCGCAAATGCAATCACTGCAAACAATCCTGAATGTCACTTGATGGTAGTTCTAGTTGATGAACGTCCTGAAGAAGTTACAGATATGCAGCGCTCAGTTAAAGGTGAAGTTATCGCTTCAACATTTGATCGCCCAGCAGATGATCACACCACTGTTGCTGAACTTGCAATCGAACGCGCAAAGCGTTTAGTTGAAATGGGACATG
>CAZUOG010000037.1:0-9874 GCA_964622225.1 uncultured Actinomycetes bacterium
GCAACCAGAGCATTGCCTTCCTATGGGTGAGTGTAATTAACATTCTGCTATGTCACCAGATGGCTACAGTGCGAAAGAGATTATGTGGGTTGATTTAAAATGAAAGTAAGAATTACTGGACCAGAATTGCTGCGTCAGGATGAAGTATTTACATACGAAGCGCTTGCATTGATTGAGAAGTTGCATCTTGAATTAAATCCGCGTCGATTGGAGTTATTGCAGAGACGTGCTCAGAGAATTAAAGAGATTGCATCAGGTAAAGAACTTCACTTCCTAGAAGAAACCAAGAGCATTCGAGAAGATTCCAGCTGGAAAGTTGCACCACTTGCACCAGGGCTTGAAGATCGTAGAGTCGAAATAACTGGACCTACCGAACGCAAAATGACAATTAATGCCCTTAATTCTGGGGCTAAAGTTTGGCTTGCTGATCAGGAAGATTCGACTACGCCTGTTTGGGAAAATGTCGTAAATGGCCAGTTAAATTTAAGCGATGCAATCAATGGAACCATCGAATTTGTTAATGAAAAAGGAAAGAAATACGAATTAACTAAAGACCAACCACTTGCAGTAATTGTCATGAGACCGCGTGGGTTACATCTACCAGAAAAACATATTCTGATTAATGGTGATATCACTTCAGGTTCATTCGTAGATTTCGCTTTATATATGGTCGCAAACGCAAAGAAGCTAATAGGAAAAGGCGTTGGCCCATATTTCTATATTCCAAAATTAGAATCACATTTAGAGGCGCGACTTTGGAATGATGCATTTAATATTGCGCAAGATTTTGTTGGAATTCCACGAGGATCAATACGTGCCACAGTTTTGATTGAAACTTATCCGGCTGCATTTGAAATGGATGAAATTCTCTTTGAGCTAAAAGAGCATTGTGCTGGATTAAATGCGGGTCGCTGGGATTACATGTTTAGTGTTATTAAAACTCATAGAACTAGCGGAAAAGATTTTGTATTACCGGAAAGAAATGCCGTTACGATGACGGTGCCATTTATGCGCGCCTACACCGAACTCTTAGTTAAGACGTGTCACAAACGCGGCGCTAGTGCAATTGGCGGAATGGCTGCATTTATTCCAAGCGCAGATCCTGCAGTTAATGAAGTTGCATTTGCGAAAGTTCAAGCAGATAAGTCTCGTGAAGCCGGAGACGGATTTGATGGTTCATGGGTTGCACACCCTGGAATGGTTGAGCTCTGTAAATCTGAATTCACGAAAGTCTTGGGCAATAATCCAAACCAAATCTCACGAAAGAAAGAAGAAGTTGTGGTCTCTGAGGCTGACTTACTAAACGTTAAGGCTACGCCAGGCGGCGTTACGGAAGCGGGTCTTCGAAACAACATTAGCGTTTCAATTCAGTACTTAGAGAGCTGGCTACGAGGCGTGGGAGCAGTTGCAATATTCAATCTAATGGAAGATGCGGCGACTGCTGAGATTTCACGGAGTCAGATCTGGCAATGGATTCACAATGGAATTTCTCTTGAAGACGGTCGATTAATCACCAAAGATTTAGTCATCGAATTAACGGGAGAAGAAGTTGGTAAATTAGGGGATTCGGAGCGTTTTAAAGCAGCCCGAGAGACTTTCATTGATTGTGCAGTAAATGATGAATATCTAGAGTTTTTGACTTTGCCAGCTTACGAAAAAATGGATTAATAATTTCGTTTATTGAAAAGTAACGAAATCTCATTAGCGGCATTTATCAAAATCGGCGATAAAGATTTAACTTTGTCTCGGCTAACATTAAAAGACGGCAGAGTTACATTTAGATAAGCGACTGTTCGACCTACAGGATCTTTAATCGCGGCAGAAATACCACACCATTCTTCTCGATGCTCTTTGTAATTAATCGCAATTCCGGTCACGCGAGCTTCTAAAATTTCTTTCTTTAATTGGAGTGGCTTGGTGATTGTGTATCTTGATAATGAAGGAAGTTTCTTCTTTAAGTATTCATTTAACTCTTCATCACTTAAAGTAGCCAGATAAAGTTTCCCAACTGATCCACAATGCAGTGGCACAACCATTCCGGCTAAATCAACTTGAATTGGGGAAGTGGACCTAACTTGATCCATCACGACAAGTTCGCCCCTGGTCGCAATTTCAAGGAACGCGCTTCCACCAGTTTTTTGTGCAACTTTTTCTAGCAACGGTCTAGATCTTCGGACAAAACTAGAGTTATCTGTTGCTGCCGCAAGTCTCAGCACCCCAGGACCAACTTTGTAAGTTCCGGTGACTTCATCTCTTTCAGCCAATTCAAAGGCAACTAAAGTTTTCATTAAGCGCCAAGCAGTAGCGCGATTTACATTTGCAGCTTTGGCCAACTCTGGGATTGATGGCGGCGCAGAATAGGTAGCTAGCGCATCTAAGAGGCTGAGCGCTCTTTCCACTGATTGGACGCGTTGCGCCATGTGAACCGCCGTTTCATTTGTTGGCAAAATTTAACTCAATTTCACCAAAAAAGCAGTAAAAATCCTATTTCATGATGCGAACCAGGTGTAACTTCACTCCATTCCAACGAGGGAAGTCGAAAGGTTTATTGTGAAAATCAAAGCTGCAATCCTTGACGAAGTAGGAAAAGATTTTCGAATCGCAGAAGTTGATATCGATAAACCAAAGAACGGCGAAATCCTCGTAAAAGTTGCGGCAAGCGGATTATGTGCAAGCGATTTAAATGCAATTGATGGAAAGCGAAAGTTAGTTCCTTTCCCAGCAGTTATTGGACATGAAGCATCTGGAGTAGTTGAAGAAGTTGGTCCTGGCGTAACTGGCATATCAGTTGGAGATCACGTAGTAATGTCGATTGTTCCTAATTGTGGTGAGTGTGATTGGTGCAAACGTGGCATTCCAAATTATTGTGCAACTGCAGGCGATGCAATGGGCGCTGGTGGACTTTTCGACAAGACCAGCCGACTTTCTGAAAACGGAAATAAACTAAATCAATTTCTATGTGTTGCTTCTTTTGCAGAATATGCAGTTGTTCCAGCATCTGGTGCAGTTGTGATTCCAAAAGAGATGCCACTAGATAGAGCAGCGCTATTAAGTTGCGCAGTACTGACTGGATATGGCGCTGTTGTAAATACCGCAAAAGTTACTGCTGGATCTACAGTAGCGGTATTTGGATGTGGTGGAGTTGGTTTAAATAGCATTCAAGGCGCAAGGCTTGTCGGTGCAAAAACAATAATTGCTGTAGACGTCAATGATGAAAAGTTAGAAATTGCCAAGAAACTTGGCGCTACGCATGTCGTCAATGCCTCAAAAGAAGATCCAGTTGCATTCGTAAAAAGCGTATGCGGAGGGGCTGATTTCGTTTTTGATGCGTCCGGTCGTGAATCAACAATTTCTCAGGCGTGGCTTGCAACTGGAGTTCAAGGCCAGCTGACATTGGTCGGATTACTAAAGAATGGCGCGCAATTGACCATCGATGCTGGCCCGTTTGTAAACGAGCAATCGATAAAAGGGTGCTATTTCGGCTCCGCGAACCTCCAAAAGGACGTTATTTCGTTAGTAAAAAGTTATCTTTCGGGAGAACTTTTCCTAGACGAACTCATCTCTGAACGAATAGGTTTGGAGGGTCTTAATGACGCCGTCAATAGATTGAGGGCAGGCGAGGGGGCCAGAAACGTATTGGTGTTTGAATAGCCAATAAACCTAAGAACAGATTTCCGCGCTCTGAAAAATTTCACGTGATTTTTCAAGGTACGGATACAACTAAATATCCACCCCACTAAAAATAAGGAGAAACAGTGAAGTTTTCAAAGCTAGCTAAGGTGGCTGTTGTTGCAACAGTTTCATTAGCACTTGCTGTACCAACGCTGTCTTCTGCATCAGCGGCTAGCAAGTTCGCTACCGCCACAAGCGCATCACAAGCTGGCGGTATCGCTGGTTTGGCTGCGGGTTGCAAAGCAGAAGGACAGTTAAACGTAATCGCATTGCCACATTACTGGGCAGATTACGGAACAATGATTGATAAATTTAAGGCAACATACGGAGTAAAGGTCGACGAGGCTGATCCAGAAGGTTCATCACAAGATGAAATTGATGCAGCTAATCGCTTAAAGGGAACAAACCGTTCACCAGATGTTTTTGACATCGGTCTTGCAGTTGCAGCGAAGTATCTTGGAACTGGAACATTTTCTCCATACAAGGTTCGTAACTGGGCAAATAACTTAGGCACATCAGCTGTTCCATCTGCTGAATACACACCTAACTACACAGGTACTATGACAATTGGTTACGACGGATCACTTGGCACAATCACAAAGCTTGATGATCTACTAAAGCCAATATTCAAGGGCAAAGTAACAATTAATGGTGATCCACTTGGATCATCAGCTGGTATGAACTCTATTTACATGGTTAACGCCGCTCTTGGCGGAACATTTGATGATGTCTCACCAGCTGTGGCGTGGTTTAAAAAGTTAAAGGATGTTGGAAACTTCATCAACGTTAACCCAACTGAAGCAACCATCGCATCAGGCCAAACACCTGTAGTAATGGATAATGGATACATCGCAGCTAGTATTACAAAGAAGTTTGCTGCCGCAGGTCGTTCATGGAAGACATTTACACCTGCATCAGTAGGTTCTACATACAACTCAGCAATTTCTGCTTGGGCACCACACCCTGCATGTGCTCGTCTATGGATGGAATATTCATTAGGTGAAGAAGGCGCAGCTATTTGGGCAGGTGGTGGAGCAACTCCAACACTTTGGACCTGGATGTTAAAGACCAAGCGCGCTCCAGCTGCAGGTATCGCAGTTATCGGTAAGAGCAAGGTTGCTGCAGCTGCAGCTACTGCTGCTCAAACTACTGCGGCTCGCGCATATCTAAAGACTGCATGGCCAGCAGCTGTAGGAACTAATTAATATCAAAGTTAGTTTCTAACTGAATGGCAAAAGTTCAATACAAGGGAACCGGTTCCGCTAAAGGTGGAACCGGTTCTCGGTATTGGCGTAAGAAGAGTGCATATTTAGGTGTAATACCATTTTTTGCATTCACAAGTATTTTTCTACTTTTCCCAACTTACAGTGTTGTTACGGGCGCTTTCCGAAGTGATGACGGAAAATACAATCCCGGAAAAGTTACTGAATTGTTTAATACAGTCGCGGTCAGAAACGCATTTAAGAATTCTTTAGAAATTTCATTTAAGACCGCTGTACTCGGGGCCATATTAGGTGGATTGTTTGCTTGGGCGTTAACTACGGGAAAGCCTGGTGGCGTTTTTTATCGCTTCTCAGTAGCGCTTTCATCTGTGCTTGCCCAATTCGGTGGCGTGATGTTGACTTTTGCATTCTTAGCTACATTTGGATTTAACGGCGTGATTTCTTCATTAGCAGTAAAGCTTGCACCGAATAGTTTTCTAGCGCAATCCTCATGGCTTTATACAATTAACGGCTTGGCCGTCGTGTATACATTTTTTCAGATCCCACTAATGGTTTTAGTTTTCCTCCCTACGATTGAAAATATGAAACCACAATGGCGCGAAGCTTCAGAATCTCTTGGAGGAAGCGCATTCGAATATTGGCGCCGAGTCGGTATTCCAGTTCTGACGCCATCATTTTTTGGTGCAATGTTGCTGCTATTTGTGAATTCATTCTCTGCATATGCAACTGCGGCGACTTTAATCAATTTATCTGACTTTTTGACTCCTTTACAGATTGGAACTGCACTTTCTAGTGAAGTTGGTGGAGCTAATCCTCAAGAGGCCAAGGCACTTTCCATGTTCATGGTTGTCGTTGTCGTTATTGCTATGGCTATTTACGCTCAGATCCGTCGCCGTGTGAGTCGGTGGGAATCATCACGATGAAACGTACTTGGAAAGTAAAAACTTGGCGTTACTTCATAATCCTTATAGTAGGTCTGTATCTACTATTGCCGCTTTACTCAATGTTTGATTTTTCAACTAAACCTTTCGCTTATTTTCAGAAAGGAAGATCTTTTGAAGCTTGGAAAGTTATTCCAAGCCAACCAGATTTGATGATTTCTATTGTTAGATCGTTAGTTAGCGCTGGAATTGTGATGTTCTTAATTCTGGTTTTGATTGTTCCAACCGTGGTTTGGGTTCATTTAAAGCTTCCTAAGTTAAAGCGAGTTTTGGAACTAATTTGTTTGATTCCGCTTGCGATTCCAGCCATTGTGATTGTGGTTGGTATTGCCCCGCTTTACCGTTGGATTTCAATTCATATAACTGAATCGCCAATTACGCTTTCACTTGTTTATTCAATGTTGATTTTGCCTTATACATATCGTTCGCTCTCGGCGGCGCTAGATGCAGCAGATATTCACACTTTGGCGGAGGCGGCGCGCACATTAGGTGCTTCTACATCTCGAATGATGGCGGGAGTAATCATGCCAACGCTGCGAACTGGAATTCTTAATGGATTGTTCATCGCTATTGCCCTAGTTCTAGGCGAATACACAATTTCTAATCTCTTAAATTACAAGACATTCCAAGTTGTTATCGCTCAGATTGGTAGAACCAGTGGAAATGTCGCAGTTTCGGTATCGCTAGCATCAATTCTTTTTGTACTTGTTCTATTGCTATTGATTCCGCAGAAAAAAGCGGCAAAAGAAGTGTTAGACGTAGATGTTGCGTAAACGAAAGGAAGATGCGTGAGTTCATCTTATGTACAGTTGGTTGATATCGCTAAGCATTTTGGAAAAGTGAAGGCGCTAGACGGACTGACTTTAGATATCGCCAAAGGCGAATTTGTTGCGCTACTCGGACCTTCGGGATGCGGAAAAACGACAGCGCTTCGTGCATTGGCAGGTTTACAGGAATTAGATCGCGGTCAAATTATTGTTGATGGAAAAGACATCACCCATGTTGCTCCAAATAAGCGAAATATGGGAATGGTTTTTCAAGCTTATTCACTTTTCCCACATATGACCGCACGCGAGAATGTTGAATATGGATTGAAGTTAAAGGCGCATAAAACTTCATCAGATAAGCGCAAAGATCGCTCAGGCGAATTACTAGAACTAGTTGGATTAGCATCTCACGCAAATCATTACCCACATCAGATGTCTGGTGGTCAACAACAACGTATTGCTCTTGCACGTGCACTGGCGATTTCACCTCAAGTTTTGTTGCTAGATGAGCCGCTTTCTGCACTAGATGCAAAAGTGCGTACTCAACTTCGCGAAGAAATTCGTCGAATTCAATTAGAACTAGGAACAACCACGCTTTTCGTAACTCACGATCAAGAAGAAGCGCTTGGAATTGCTGATCGTGTTGGAGTTATGCGCAATGGTTTACTTGAACAAATTGCGGCACCATCAGAACTATATGACCGTCCTGCAACCTCATTCGTAGCTGAATTCGTAGGCCTTACAAATCAAGTTAAAGTTTCGGTTTCTAACGGCAGCTTTAAAGTATTTGGTTCAACTTTGAGCGCCCTTCCGGGCTCAATTACTTCCGGAGAAGGCACAGCACTTATTAGACCAGAGTCTTTGACGGTAAAACCAAGTAAGAGCGGTGAAGGCAAAGTTGTTTCAACATCATTCCTTGGGTCAATTTGTCGCTTAATGGTAGTTATGCCAGATGGAAGTCGTGTGAATTCGCAGATGGATTCACAAGACGCTGCCGGATTAACTCCAGGCACTTCGGTAGACGTAACTGCAGATAAAGTCGCTGTTTTCGTCAAGTAATATGAACTTCGGCAAAATCAAGTCCATTGAAACCTACACTGATGAATTTGTCTGCTTCGTAAAAGTAACGACTGATGAAGGTTTAGAGGGCTGGGGCCAGACTTCCACCTATAACGCTGATATCACTGCACAAGTACTTCACCGACAGGTCGCACCATGGGTGTTGGGCCAATCTGCAGATGACATTGGGCTCTTGATTGATCGCGTTGAAGCAAAAGAACATAAATACCCGGGAAGTTATCGCTGCCGTGCTAATGCAGGATTAGATACAGCGATCTGGGATTTGCACGGTAAAGCTTTGCAAAAACCAGTAGTTGAACTGCTTGGAGGCAATCCAAAAGAACTTCGCACTTACGCATCTTCTATGAAGCGTGATATAACCCCGCAAGATGAAGCGAAACGTTTTGTAAAACTGAGAGATGAGTTTGGTTTTGATGCATTTAAATGGCGCGTAGGTGCTGAGTGCGGAAACGATGTTGACGAATGGCCGGGTCGCACTGAAGAAGTTGCACCAGTAGTTTCCAAAGCTCTCGGAGATGGAATCTCAAAATTAGTTGATGGAAATTCTGGCTTCTCACCTAAACGAGCGATTGAAGTCGGCAAGATGTTGGAATCAGTCGGCATCTCTCATTTTGAAGAACCTTGCAAATATTGGGAACTAGAAGAGACCAAAGAGGTTACCGATGCTCTAGATATTGATGTAACTGGTGGCGAACAGGATTGGGAACTTTCAACTTGGCGTCGCATGATTGACATGAAAGCAGTCGATGTTCTGCAACCAGATGTCATGTACATGGGTGGTATTTACCGAACGCTAAAAGTGGTTGAAATGGCAAAAGCTGCGGGCATGCCAATAACGCCACATAGCGCTAATCTTTCATTGGTAACCATTTGCACTATGCATTTACTCGGTGCAATAGATAATCCTGGAAAATATCTTGAGTTTTCTATTGAGCAAGAGGATTACTATCCATGGCAAGTTGGTTTATTTTTGGGAAATCCATTTAAAGTTTCCAATGGCAAAGTCACCATCCCTTCTGATCCTGGCTGGGGCGTAACAATTAACCCTGAGTGGCTTGCCAAAGCTAAGCGTCAGTCAAGTTCAATTTAAATTTCCATTATGTAGCACAAGCGTTCTAGCAAGTAGAACCATATAAACGTACTATTTCGCGCTATGAAGACCATTCTTGATGCGATTGGCAATACGCCACTGATAAACATCGAAGGCATCTGGGTAAAGATGGAGTATTTAAATCCATCTGGCTCAATCAAAGCACGTATTGCAAAATACATGATCGAACGTGCTGAAAAAGAAGGTCTGCTGAAACCTGGTGACACAATTGTTGAAGCTTCATCTGGAAACACCGGCAATGCAATGTCAATGGTTGCGGCTGTTAAGGGTTACAAAATGTTGGTGGTAATGCCAACAGGTTTGTCGCAGGAGCGCGTAGCGATTTCTAAAGCTTTTGGTGCAGAGGTTCGCACTATTGGTGATTTCCATGTCAACGATGCCCTTGAAGAATGCCGCCGCCTTGGAAAAGAACCTGGTTATTTTGCACCACAGCAATTCGATAATGAATGGAACGTCAACGAAAACTCCGAATGGTTGGGCCAAGAAATATTGAAAGAGCTCCCAACTAAACCTCAATTGGTAATTGGTGGCGTAGGAACTGGTGGCACAATCATTGGAGTTGGCAAAGCATTTAAGGAAGCAAATCCAAATTGTGAAATTTATGCACTTGAACCATCGGAATCTTGCACCATTGCATGTGGGGAAGTTGAGAAGCATTTAATTGAGGGAATCTCGGATGGATTCGTGCCAGGAATTATTCAACGACATGAACACGAAATTGATGGATTTGTGCATATTCACTCAAATGATTCAATTGAGGAGATGCGCCGCATCGCTAGAACTCACGGCATATTCGTAGGTCCATCATCTGGCGCACATTTACTGGCCGCTAAGAAATTAAAAGAAGAACATAACTTAGAGACCGTAGTTACATTCTTTTGCGATGAAGGCGAAAAATATATGAAGGATTACTGGTTAAAGTTTTAAAAACCTTGCGATTTTTGTAATGCGTTAGCAATAATCGCGTCATGAATATATTTAGCTAGACCTACTTTTTGGGCTTCATAATGCGCCGTAAATCGGGGGTCGGCTAAATACATGCTGGCCAAACCTTTATGGATTTCATAACTGCATTCATAC
>CAZUOG010000038.1:0-9606 GCA_964622225.1 uncultured Actinomycetes bacterium
TTTATTGCATACGAACGCTTAATTACTGCAATTCATAACGAAGACACTATTGCCAATTACCATGCAGAAGGACGCCGCTTAGGTCGCCTGCTCTATGAAGGCCGTTGGTTTGATCCGCAATCACTAATGCTTCGCGAATCATTAACTCGCTGGGTCGCTTCGGCGGTAACAGGCAAAGTTACTCTTCGATTACGCCGTGGTGATGATTATTCAATTATTAACACTGAAGGACCTGCATTTAGCTATCATCCAGAGAAGCTGTCTATGGAGCGCACTGAAGATGCTGCTTTTGGTCCAGTCGATCGAATTGGTCAATTAACTATGCGTAATTTGGATATCGCAGATACTCGTTCTAAGTTGGAACTTTATGCAGCCCAAGGGCAACTAGGCGATGGCCAATTTAAACTTGTCGGCGAATTAGAAAATAAGAAAAAGAATTAGTTTTTAAAAAGTAAAGCCCCGAAGAGGTTCCTCGGGGCTTTACTTTTTACTGTTATGGGTAATTAAGGCTTTGTAATACGACCATCAAGCTTTGGCAATTGAGTTACTTTGCCAGCAGCTAGATCTGCTTTTAGGCCAGCAACTAGTACATCAACTAGCAAGCCACCAATCTTTGCAGTTTGTGGATGGAATACATCTACATATCCATCGCCACCTGAAACCATGTAATCAACAGTTGCAACTGTGAATTCAACAGATGCATCGTTTGGAATATCTTTTCCATCCGAAGTCTTTACTGAAGTTACACGACTAAACGCGGCCTTAGAGGGATCGAATGCAAACTTGAATCCTGAGATATGAGGAAAGCGACCTGCGGTTGGATATTGGGAGACACCATTTTCAACTGCCTTCCAAACATCTGCACCGGTCATCTTGGTTGTTGCGACATAGTTACCAAATGGGAAAACAGTTAGCGCATCTCCAAGAGTTACGTCATAAGGACCGGTTACTCCAGTTCCTGGACGCACGAGTGTCTTATCTGCAGGTGCATAAGTTTTCGCAGGGAAAGTATCGCGAATTCCGCCTCCATTGATGATTGCAAGTTGAGTTTTTGCAGATGTGCGAACTAAGTCAGCCATGTAATCGCCCATCTCAGTTTCACCTGAACGCTCAACCGCAGGAGTTCCGCCACGTGGGAAGATTCCTGAAACTTGACCTATCTTTACATCAAGTTTTGCAGACACTTGATCTTTGTACTTCTTAACAAGAGCTACCGCTTCTGCATCTGGAGTCAATTTTGAAATTGAAGCTGCAGTAACCACGTTTACGTTTGAACCAAGAACCTTGCCCTGTCCTAAGCAGACGGAGACTTGGTTGTAAGCAACACCTGAGTTTGCAACCTGTGCAACAGTCAGAGCTTTTGACCGACGGTTGTTTGCCGTAATGGTGTTGTATTGCAAGTGGCTATGGCCTCCGAATACGACAGTAGCGCCCTTAAAGGTTGCAGCGCTAGAAACAAGAGGACCAGTTGCAACGCCACCTCTGTTCTCAGACCAACCTTGGTGATTAAGAACGACCACGATTTCAGCTCCGGCATCTTGTGCCTTCTTGATTGCCGCATTTACATACTTAGGATCTGGAGAGATTGAGATTCCGGAAAGGTTTCCAGGAAAAACAGTTTCTACAGTTTCTGGTGTATTCATTCCAACGAAACCGACCTTTATTCCACCACGTTCAATAACGACATAGTCTGTAACTTTGTTAGTGCCGGTATTCATCGGTGCAAGTGTAGAATAGTTAGAAACAACCCATTTGTTTTTTGAAAGATTGATCATCTTAACAATGTGAGCCATTACGCGATCGTGTTCGTGATTACCGAATGTTGAAACATCGAACTTCATTAAGTTCATAGCTTCTACAGTTGGGATTTCTTCAAATTCAGATGAGATCGCTGGAGATGCTCCGAAGTTATCTCCTGAAGATAGAGTGAAAGTTGCTGGAACCGCTTTGCGATCATTTGCAAATGCTGAAGTCAAAATAGCTGCACCAGCATTTGATGAAGTTGTTTCAATCGCTCCATGGAAGTCACTTAGTTGATCTAATTGAACAACGCGTAAATCACTTCGTATAATCGCTTTGGTAAGTGCGTCAGCAGATAGTTTTTTTGCAAAGCCAGGTGCACTTATTCCGTAAGCATTTGCAGCAACAACTTGTGGGGTAACGTTTGTCATGCCTGCGACTACAGGAAGAATCGCCTGCATGTGTCCCTTATTAGGTGAGACATAAATAGGGCAGGAACCTTGTCCCCCAGAAACGACATAAGTTGTAATTTCTGGTTGAACATTTACTGGCGCATCCCATTTGACCATAATCCCTGCGCCAGATACTGATGCAGTTACGTTTGTTGGGGCAGCTGGAATGCTGTATTGATCTGCAGAAGTGGCTGCTGGTGCCATTGCAACAGTTGTTGCAACAAGAACTAAGGCACCCAGTAACGAGATTTTCTTTTTCATAATTGGAATTTCGCAGATTCCTTTTAATCGAAGGTTAATTGGAGGGAAATTTGCATTGAACAGTGCTCTTTTGTTGTTAATTAAATGAGAAATGAGTGCGGGGTGGCACCCGCCAAAATGTGATTTATCTAAATGACCGCTTTAGGGTTAAGCGTGAATCCACCAGGCTGCATATGGTGGAACTGCCACCTGGCCTGCAAAGTGCATTTTTCTGCCGCTGATTGCTTCAGTCCGATCTCCAAAAGCTACATTAAATGTATCCAAGTACTGAGTCTTTTCAGTTAAGTTATAAATCTCAGTTAATAATCCCGCTGCATGTTTGCGACGAATCAAAAGCAATGCGCCATTATTTTTTACTTCAGTTTCTGCAGTGACAGATGCGTGAATTGAATTCAAACTTTTACGCGCATTGATCAATTTTGTAATTCCTTCAAATACCCGGCCAGCCACACCTTTACCGTTTGCCGCCTTGAGGGCAAGATCCCAATCCATTTTCGGGCGATGGATCCAACGATTATCATCTGCTTTGGCTGGATCATTTTTGTAACTTTCATCGTTGAGCATGCCAAGTTCATCACCCATATAAAGAAGTGGAATTCCGCCAAAACCAAAGACAATCGCATAGGCACAAATCAAACGATTGATTGCGGTGTTTAAATCAGCTGCATCTTTGTTTTCTATTGCGCGTTGAATACCAATCAAACTTGCTGCACTTCCGGATGTTCTGCGATCTCCTGTAAGCAGATTAGATTGAAAATGAACTCCACGAGCAAAAGATCCTTCAAATTCATTTCCATAAAAATCAGCACAAAAATTACGGTGAGCTCCGCCATTGATTCCTGCAGCGGCGGCATCTGAATCATCAATAGCCCAGCCAATATCGTCATGGCAACGTAAATAAGTAGCCCAAGCACTTGAAGTTGGAACTGGCGCAAATCTTGAGAGCGCGGTGTCGAGCAATCGACCATCACGAGATGCCAGTGCAGACCATATCTGAACCATTAATGAATTGTGATAAGCCAAGTCAGAAACTTTTCCAGCATGCTTTCCTTGACCTAAATAATGCACCACATCCTGAGGTCCTACGATGGCTTCAGCTTTGTAAATAAGAGCAGGAGTCGCAATTTTCGAAATAGCGCGAAGCGCTTGAGTAATTGAGTGTACTTCCGGTTGATTTTGGCAATTGGTACCAAGGCGCTTCCAGATAAAGGCGATTGCATCCAAGCGTACGCAGTCTGTTCCTTGATTAGCTAAATAACCAATGATGTCCACGAATTCAAGAAAGAGATTTGGATTAGACCAATTTAAATCCCATTGGAACTCATTAAAAGTAGTCCAAACCCATTGGCCCATATCTTCGTAATAAGTGAAATTACCTGGTGCAAAGGTTGGGAAAATTTCAGGAAGACTTTTCTCAAATTCATCTGGAGTTTTTCTATCAGGATATGCGTAGAAATAATTCAAGTATTTCTCTTCGCCAGCGCGTGCTTTTTGGGCCCATTCATGCTCTTTAGCGACATGGTTAAGAACCAAATCAAGAGTTAGAGAAATTCCAGCTTCGTGTAAATCAGCAGACAACGCAGCTAAGTCACTCATCGTGCCAAGATCAGGTCGCACCGATTTGTAATCCATTACTGCATAGCCGCCATCGCTATTTCCAGGTCGTGGATTTAACAATGGCATTAAGTGTAGATAGGTAATACCTAAATCTTTTAAGTAACCAATTCTTTTACGAATTCCTTGCAAATCACCAGCAAATAAATCTGTGTAACACACATAGCCAATCGCATTTGAATCTTGGAACCAATCAGGTTGCAAGATCCTTTGATTATCGCGATGTCGTAATTGTTTTGATCGAGCTTTGTGAATTCGCGCAATTACATCGATTACTTGAGGTAAAACTGTATGTGCGTCATAAACGACTTCAAGCCCGTCCCAGAGGTCGCTGGCCCAGCGATCATATCTATCGAGTATGGTCGCAATATCAGCATCGCCCGCCAGCGCCTTCTCAAGTCGTTGGCGTCCAGCCAAAATTGCTTGAGCACTCACGAGCGTGAGTTTAGGCAGGAGGCGTTGTAAATTAAACGAAAATCAGTATCACTTTGATAACAGCGTATGCAAAATCAATTCAAAGGCGAGACTTTCAGGGTCAACCATTGCAAAATGGTCCGCGCCTGAAATTTCCATTAGCGACGCACCTTTTGCCTTTACAAAATCTCTTGAATGCGAAATTGGCACGCGATTATCTGCATCACCATGAATTACATATAAATGTTGATCATAACTCTTTAGCATTGGATCAAATTCATTTAAATCGGCATCTCCATAGAATTCGGTGACTGCACCTTCACCCAAATTCTCTGATTTTGTTCTTTGTAAATCAGTAATTGGTGCTAGCAAAATCAATTTATGAGCATTGCTTTTGCCGATTAGTGCTAACTGCCCTCCAACTGAAAAGCCAATCAAAGCAATTGTTTCGGGTAATTTAGAAAGCGCTTTGTTTACATCAGCAAATAGTTTCTCTGGATGACCAGGATCTCTGCGGTATTCAATATTCGCAACATTGAATCCGTGCTTAGCAAGTTTGGCTGCCAGAGCTCGCATATGTTCGCGAGTATGGTTTGGTCGCCAATAACCACCATGAATTAGTGTTACTAGTGGTCCATCACCGTCATAGAACTCGATTACTTGATCAATTGCTTCTCCGTAAGAAATGGTTCGATCAGGTTCAGGACCTACGACCCACGGAGTAGTCATTAACCGATTAGTTCTTGCTTGTGGCTACGTGAGACATCATGGATGCAAGCCAAATTCTTAACATCCGTCTTGCAAGAATCACACAATAAAAATAGTTCGTGGCACTGCGGATTTGAGCAATTATAAAAATTCTTACTTGGTTCTTGGCACGCATCGCACTTACCAATGACTTTAGTTTCATCACTGAAATCAATAGTCATACGGTCATCAAATGTGTAAAGAGAACCTTCCCAATGTGAAGAGTCCGCGAACTTATTGCCGTATCGAACAATTCCGCCTTCGATTTGATAAACCTCTTTGAATCCACGATTGACCATTACTGCGCTTAAAATTTCGCAGCGAATACCGCCGGTGCAATAAGTAACTACTGGCTTATCCTTTAGATCGTCGTATTTACCACTTTCGATTTCTTTTATGAAATCTCTTGAAGTCACTACGTCGGGAACAACTGCATTCTTAAATTTTCCGATTTTGGCTTCAAATGCGTTGCGTCCATCAAAGAAAACAACATCTTCGCCGCGTTCTGCTACAAGCTTGTCGACTTCATATGGCTTCAAATGCTTTCCGCCATTAACTACGCCATTGATATCTACTTTGATTTCATCTGGTGCTTCAAAAGCGACCAGTTCATCACGTACGCGAACTCGAAGGCGCGGGAAATCTTTGCCAGTTCCATCTGACCATTTGAAATCTATTTTCTTAAAACCTGGATACTCCTTGGTTTGACGCACGTATTTTTTTAGCGCTTCCATCTCTCCGCCAAGAGTTCCATTAATTCCATGCTTTGAAATCAGAATACGACCCTTAAGACCAAGAGTTTCGCAAAGGTTGCGTTGCCATAGGCGTACTGCCTCTGGGTCTGCAACAGGTGCAAAGCCGTAGTAAAGAATGACTTTCTGTAAATCCATACTTCACATTCTACTGAGAGCAAGCCCTTTCCTAAAATGCTTACTTGTTTGCTTGCAGATAGTATTTTTGGAGCATGCGAAACCTAAGAGTTATTGGAATTGTGGTTTCCGTATTTATAGCTACTGGAATCCAGCCAGCACAGGCGGATACTGCTTCTGATCGTGCCGCAACTGTGGCTATCTTGCAGCAGAAATATGTAAGTGTTTTGGACACCCAGCATTCAACGCTCTTGGCGCTGAAAGAGCAGATGAAAGTTGATGCCACTTTACTAAAACGAGTAAATGGCGTTTTAGCTGACTTTGATTCAAATTACGCGGCAATTGTTAAAGGTCTAGCCAACCCAGATCAAGAATTACAAGCAATTATTGATCTATGTGAAGAAGAAGTAGAAGAGTTTGGAAATTCAATCTACGAACTTCAGCAGATGGTAAAGACAATTAAAACTATTCAATGCACCAAAGGCAAAGTTGTTAAAACTATAACTGCTGTAAAGCCCACCTGCCCTAAGGGGTATTTGCAGAAAAAGAAATAACGTTACTTATTAGCCAGAGTAAAAGTTAAGTTATTTAGGTTGGCCTCTCGATTAAATGACCACTCTTCAGTTAGGTCATTGAAGAGTTTTGTTCCTAAACCATTCTTACCTTTAGCAAATGGCTCGCCATCTGAAATCACAGAAACGCTTAAGTAGCCTTCCTTGATAAAACCTGTGACTGAAATCTTGCCAGCGTGTGCGTGACGAATTGAATTAGAGATTGCTTCTTCTATTAGCACAACTGCGCTTCTTAGAGTTGAGGATTCAATTAAGTCACTGTCCGGCATATCTATTTTGATCTCAGCTATACCTTTCCAGCCATTGATAATCTTCTCTAATCTAGTTTCAGGCGTTGCCATCCTGGTGTAATACAAGCTTGTGTGATCTTGGCTCAACAAACCTGCAGCTCTTTCGAGTGCCTCTTGCGCCAAGTCCGCATCCCCATCATTTGCAGCTTGTTGCAAGAGCATGCTGCTTGCCGTTAAGCCCGCTTGGACTTCACCGTGCAAATACTCAGCTAATTCATTTTTATTACGACCTTGCACGCCTTCCTGCACCTTTTTGGCAAGCTTCTCATCTTTAAGATGTTCGCGCAAAGTTGTCAAAATTTCTTGCCGGTGACTATTTATGATTTTGTAGGAATTCAATACAAATACCATCAAAGTAAATGAAGTACTTAAGAAAACTTGAAAAATCCAATATTTCAATGAATCTTCAGTAATGGCAAATCGTTTTGGAAGTAAAAAGAGTTGAATGATTATTGAAACAATCGGTATGAAGGAAAGAATTGAAAGGTTTGCGATGAATCTACTGACAACTCCTATTCGATACAGACTCTCGAAGATTGCAAAGGCACCAAAATCGATTAAAACAATTAGTAGACATTGAACAATTGTGGTTTCATAGTTAGTCGCTGCATGTAGACCAACGAATAGATAAGGCAAAGAGATCAGCACTACCGGGATGATTCGTAGCGGTCTTTGGAAGAGTGCTACTCGAACCAAACTTTTTAAAGGAATCTTTGGAGTCGATATTTCACTCTTGTTCCATAAATCCTGACTTGTGGTCTTTATATCTTCGTCTATTAAAGATTGGATTCGTTTAGCTTGCTTTGTGTATTCCTCTAAATTACCTTTACGGTCAATTATATTCTGAAAATCAACGGCTAATGAATTTGTTAGAAATTGCAGTCGAACTATCAATTCGTCGCCATCTGAGACCGATTCAGGCATTAATTTGTTGCGTTTTTCCTGTTCTCTTTCCCGGTCCATTGCTTGAGCAAAAAGATTCTTAAATTCATTCTGGAAAGCCTTGCGAGATTCAAAGAAAATGGAGATTAGAACAAACCATAACGGGAGGCCCAACATGGAATTGAATATTTTGTACTCTGTAGAAACGGCCATTTCCAATTTAAATACATTCACTGCGGCGACAATCGCAAATCCGCGTATTGCTCCAAGTAAGATTAAATAAAAAATATCAAATTTCCAGCTCTTAATCTCTTTAGAAATGAATGCACCGACGGCAACAAATGGTGCAATTGCTATGTGAGATAAGAGTGCAATAAATCCCCAAGTAAGAACTTCATCGAATGTGTTTAGTGGGTGATCAACCGATGCCATTAATACAATTATGTTTACAGGCAGAGCTAATAAGTAGATTCTCCAAGTTATCCAGGAAGTGCGTTTGAAAGGACTCATTGGCCTTTGCTTTCAAAATAAGCACGGACAATTTGGACTCGCTGATTTGTCTCCGCATTCTTAGGGATGTTTAGCTGTTTAGAGATTCTGGAAATTGTTTTATCGACTGCTTGTTCTGAGATGCCGCGCAAACGTGCAATTTCGGAGGTGCTTAACCCTTTTGCAATTTCCTTCATTATTTCTATTTGAACTTCAGTCAGCGTGGATAGATCGCTGTTCTTGCTCCATGGGAAAGTACGCTTTGCTAAAGGTCGCATCATTGCAATTGCTATTTGCTGAGCGAGGGCAGAAGTGGAAGCAATCTCGCGCTTACTCAAATAGATAGATCCTTCAGGCATCGAAGGCATGTTCGATTCAATTAATCGGGGGTCTTTATAAGTTGTAAGAAAAACTAATCCTAATTTTGGATTTTTCTTTCTTAAAGCAATCGCAACATCAATCCCTGTTGGACCAATACCTAGATCGAGGTCTAGAACCGCAACTTGCGGATCAAAATCTTTCTGAGCCTTCAGCGCCTCGGCAGCAGTTGCCACACGAGCACAGACTGTGAAATTTTGTGCAGCTAAAGCATCACCTAAAGTGGCACGCGTAAATGCGTCATCTTCCACCAAAATCAGGCGCACTTTATTCACCCGACAAGAATGCCACCCAATTAGTTGAACTTAAACAAAAAGCCAAAAATTCAACTAAATAGGTTGTTTTTTACAACCCCAGAGGTTTCATCTGCCAACCCGACATTGGGCGTATTCCACGGCATACCTCACCCTTTAACTATTGGTTTAGAGCCAATCTGCTTAGGCGGTGGGGATTGAGATCTGTGTTGCGCGATAAATTGCGTATCCTGCTGTCATTTTCAATAGCAACGACTTTATTATTTTCAACATTATTCGGAATTGATGTTGCAAACGGCGCAGGAACCAAAGGCCCGATTGGAGTTTCCGGAAAACCTGTTGGCGCAACTGGTCCGGTTAGTGGCACTTCAACTACCAAATTGAAATCAGACATTATTGTTATTAATGCGCCAGTTAAAAAAGTTACTGGTGCAACTGGCGCAAAAGGTTTAACTGGCGCCCAAGGTCCAGCTGGCCCTGCAGGTCCGGAAGGACAAGAAGGAATGGTTGGTCCGCAAGGCCCAGAAGGTTTGCAAGGTATTCAAGGCATTCAAGGAATACAAGGACCAGTTGGTCCGCAAGGTCCACAGGGAATTCCTGGACCAAAAGGTGATACCGGTCCGATGGGCCCACCAGGTCCTCAA
>CAZUOG010000039.1:0-9464 GCA_964622225.1 uncultured Actinomycetes bacterium
TACCCCTATGAAGGAAATCAAAGTAGATACTGTTTTCTTAGGTTCATGCACCAATGGCCGCATTGAAGATTTAAGAGCAGCCGCTGCAATCTTAAAAGGCAAGAAAATCTCTAACACTTTACGCATGTTGGTTGTTCCTGGTTCTGCTCGGGTTCGCTTGCAAGCTGAATCTGAAGGTCTAGATAAAGTATTTATCGAAGCTGGGGCCGAATGGCGTAGCGCTGGTTGCTCTATGTGCCTGGGAATGAATCCTGATCAATTAAAACCAGGCGAGCGTTCACTTTCTACTTCAAATAGAAACTTTGAAGGACGTCAAGGCAAAGGTGGACGTACTCATTTAGCATCACCATTAGTTGCAGCGGCGACTGCGCTAAAGGGAACTATGGCTTCGCCAGCGGACCTTTAATACTTCTGCTATTCAGATTAGGTAAATCTCTAGTACACCTAGAATTAACTTTCTCTTGAAACCCTCTCAGCATGAAGCCAGGCCCTACCCAATTTATCGATCGTGAACTTAGCTGGCTTGATTTTAATGTTCGCGTGCTCGAGCTTGCCGAAGATAGGTCAATTCCACTTCTTGAAAGAGTTAAATTCCTGGCAATATTTCATTCGAATCTAGATGAATTCTATATGGTTCGAGTCGCATCACTGAGACGCAGAATAGACCGTGGGCATACTTCCTTATTGAGTTCTGGACTAACTCCAAAGGAATTGCTCAGAGATATTCATGGCCGTGTCAAAGAATTAAATAAGAGAGTTAACTTCTTACTTGAAAACGACCTAAATTTAGAATTAGAGAAGCACGGTATTCGAAGAGTCAAGTGGGATTCATTGTCAGAAAATGAAAAGAATCTCTTAACTGAAAGATTTAAAAGTGAGATTCTTCCCATCTTAACCCCTCTGGCACTAGACCCAGCTCATCCATTTCCTCATATCTCTGGTCTATCACTAAACTTAGGAATCTTTGTTAAACATTTTGATGGTGAAATGAGATTTGTTCGCGTAAAAGTTCCATCAAACTTACCAAGACTTATTTTGGTAAGCGACAATGATGATTCATACTTGCTTCAAGAAGATTTAATTGCTGAGCACCTAAATCTACTTCTTCCTGGTGCAAATATCGCAGACTTCTACTTCTTCAGAGTTACTAGAAATCAAGATCTTGATTTAGACGAAGATGATTCTGAAGATTTGCTCTCCTCAATGGAAGAAGAACTTTTACGTCGCAAATTCGGTGTCCCAGTCAGATTAGAAGTTGAATCAGGTATTGATCAAAGATTGCTCGATAAATTGGTTGATGAATTAGAAATCACGCCTGGCGACGTCATTAAATCGCATCCTCCATTAGATCAAACACTCGGTTTTGAGTTATATGAATTAGATTTTCCAGAGTTGAAATATCAGCCGTTTAGAAACTCACTCCCTGCGCACCTTGATGAGATTCAAATCAACGATTTTGACGGATTCTTTTCGAGAATTACCGAATCAGAGATTTTGCTGCACCACCCAATGCATTCTTTTACTGGCTCAGTAGTTCGCTTTATTGAAACTGCTGCGCAAGACCCAAAGGTGCTTGCTATAAAGCAAACTCTTTATAGAACTTCTGGTGATTCACCGATTATGCATGCATTGATTGAGGCCGCAGAGTCTGGAAAACAAGTGCTTGCAGTAATTGAAATTCGGGCTAGATTTGATGAACAAGCAAACGTTCGTTGGGCACGTAAGTTAGAAGATGCGGGAGTGCATGTTGTTTATGGCATGCTAAATATGAAGACTCACGCTAAAGCAAGCTTGGTAATTCGAAAAGAAGATCAGGGAATCACTCTTTACTCTCACATGGGAACAGGAAACTATCATCCAAAGACAGCTCGTTTTTATGATGACATTGGACTGTTGAGTGCCAACAAAGTATTAGGTAATGACTTAATGACGCTTTTCAATCAATTAAGCGGTTTGGCAACCGAATCCGAATATCAAAGAATTTTAGTTGCGCCTAAGTATTTGCGAAATGACTTAATCAAACGCATACAAAGAGAGAAAGAAAATCATTTAGCTGGCAAACCGAGTTACATAAAGTGGAAAGTAAACTCACTTTTAGACGAACAAATAATCACTGAACTGTATGATGCGGCAAAAGCTGGCGTAAAGATCGATATTGTCGTTAGAGGCATTTGCGCTATGCGAATGAGCAAAGTTGAAAATTATGGAAATGTTCGAATTCGCTCAATATTAGGCAGATTTTTGGAACATTCACGAATCTTCGCATTCCAAAACGAAAACGAGCCCGAGTATTTCATTGGCAGCGCAGATATTATGGATAGAAATTTGAATCGTCGCATTGAGACTTTAGTCCAAATTACGGAAGAAGAGCATAAACAAGAGTTGAGTCACATTTTGGAATCTTCATTCAGTAATGAATTTACTCATTGGGAACTTGATCCAAACGATAAGTGGCAACACGTTGTGGGCGTATCGGAAGGTAAGAAGAGCAAAGATTTTCAAAGCTATTTCTTGGAAAGGTTAACTAAATGATCAGAGCTGCCGGAGTTATTTTGTGGCGCGAAAGAAGACCTTTTGAATTGGAAATTGCTCTGGTTCATAGAGCCAAATTCGATGATTGGACTTTCCCCAAAGGAAAAATTGAAGATGGCGAAAGTGCTATTCAAGCCGCTTACCGCGAAGTTATTGAAGAAACTGGAATCAAACCTGTTTTCGGACCGTACCTTGGGCACGCTGAATATGAAGTTGAAGGCGCTAAGAAAAAAGTTCAGTATTGGATGGCAAAAGCGCCCGATGAGGATTTGGTATTTTCACCAAATGAAGAAATTGACCGCCTTGAGTGGGTCAATATGAAACAAGCAAGACATTTCTTAACTTACGATGTTGACCGTGACGTTTTAAAATTCTTTCGCGACTCGGAACGTCACGGCAGTGTCATAGTTCTCTTAAGGCACGCAAAGGCTGTAAAGAGAAGTGATTGGAATGGAGATGATTCAGATCGTCCATTAATCACAGAAGGTCAAGTGATGGCTAAAAAATTGGTATCTCATTTGGAGATGTACGGCATCAATGAAATTCACACCTCAGATGCGTACAGATGCATGTCTACAGTCGAACCTTTTCATGAGAGATTTGGCACGATTAAAGTTGTAACTGATCAACTAAGCGAATATGCCTTCCAAAAAGATGACATGTTGGCTGTTAGCTACATTAAACAACTAGCTAAATTTGGCGGAAATTACTTAATTTGTAGCCATAATCCGATCTTGCCTTTAATGGTTGATCAAATAGTTAAATACCCGGAAGATTTTGATTTAGATAACGAATTGCATCCTGGTGATGCGTGGATTGTGCATCATCGTGGCGGAAAAGTTTTCGCAGTTAATTTCCTGAAAGCGCCTACTGCTTGAGCCAGTCAAGCCGTTTCAGAACTATACCTTCACGGAGGGCCCATGGGCATTGAACAACGTAATCAAGATTTAGCTTTTTCATGGCTCCTTGCGCGACCATTGCACCAGCTACGATTTGGATGGCACGCCCAGGAGATACACCAGGTAGCGAGGATCGTTCCTTCAGAGTCATCTTCTGCAACTTCGGAACCATTATATTCAAGCCATTCAAAGTCAGATTATTACCGTAGTCTGGTAAATAGTGCATTTGAATTCGTCTTAAGGTCCGGAAAGTTTTACTAGTTCCAATTGCGTAATTCTTTGTGACCGGACCTATCTTGTCTCCAATTTCTTCCAACGTTGATTTGATATGAGACTTTAAATTATCTAAACTTTTTTCACTAGATGGATCACCATTTAAATATTGTCTGGTTAATCTTCCCGCTCCAAGTTGAACCGAACATGCATAATTAGGTTCTTCTTGTTCACCATGTGCGATTTCTAAAGATCCACCGCCAATGTCTAACATTAAAATGTCACCAGCGGACCAGCCCAGCCAACGTCTAACTGCCAAAAAAGTAAATCGTGCTTCGTCTTCTCCAGATAGAACTTCCAAGACCGTGCCGGTTTTATATCTTAAGGTTTCAAGAATTTGCTCCGAATTGCTAGCTTCTCGTATGGCAGATGTGGCAAAGGCCAGAGATTCATCTAGTTCGATATTTTCGGCCTGCTTGTAAACATCAGAAATTGATTCGATAAGTTTATTAACGCCTTCTTCTGTAATTGCTCCGCTTGAATCCAAATACTGAGTTAAGCGAATTTCATGTTTGAAACTCGATTGGGCAATTGGGGCCGCACCATGATGAGCATCCATGATTTGAAGGTGAACGGTATTGCTTCCAACATCGAGCACTCCCAATCGCATGTCCCAATAGTAAATCTGTATCCAAGAATTGAGAGCGTATTTTCCAAACTATAATTCTCTGTTCACCTGATGGACACCTAATCCTCTGATAATGCTCCAGTAAATTCGGGAGGGAATCGTCTTAATAGACGAGATGAAAGAACGCCAGAACGAGCATCTTTTCGAGGGATTTGGTGCTCGTTTTGGTCTTTTAATGTCTTAAGTGCAAAACTTCCGCTATGGAAAAGTTCTCAAAGCACACAGGAATAGCAGTACCTCTTCGTCGTTCGAATGTTGATACTGATCAAATTATCCCTGCCGTTTATTTAAAACGCGTAACACGCTCTGGCTTTGAAGACGGTTTGTTTGCAGCATGGCGCAACGATCCTGATTTCGTTTTAAATAAGAACGAATACAAGGATGGCACAATCTTGGTTGCAGGTGTTGATTTCGGAACTGGCTCTTCGCGCGAGCACGCGGTTTGGGCCTTACAGAATTATGGATTTAAAGTTGTGATTTCATCACGCTTTGCAGATATCTTCCGCGGCAATTCTGCAAAAGGCGGCTTGCTAACTGTGATTCTGCCGCAATCAGAGGTCGAAAAACTTTGGGAAACAATTGAAAAAAATGCAGCTACTAAAGTAACTGTTGATTTAGAGGCTCGAACTGTTTCATACGCAGGCAATACCGTCTCCTTTGAAATCGATGAATACACACGTTGGAGATTGATGGAAGGCTTAGATGACATCGGTTTAACGATGCAGCATTTAGATGAAATTGCGAAATTTGAAGAAAAACGCCCTTCATTTAAGCCTAAAACTCTTCCAATTAAGTAACTCTCAATACTTACTTTAGAGTTTTTCGCTAGTTTTTATTCGTAAAAAGTACATTTTCCAAGAAAAATTTATTTGCGACACGCGATAAATTAGCGAAATATAAGCATTTCTTCCGCGTAAGTTTTAACTACTTGATGCGAATGCATCAAATTTACGCGTAAATAGGGGAAGTTAATGAATAAGACCCAATTCATTGCGTCGTTGGCTCCTCACTTCAACGGCAGCAAGAAAGAAGCAGCTCACGCTGTAGAAATCATTTTTGATTCAATTACACGCAACATCCAAAAGGGTGAAGATGTAACAATCAATGATTTCGGTAAGTTTAAGAAGGTTGATCGCAAGGCACGTAAGGGCCGTAACCCTTTCACTGGCGAAACAATCCAGATTAAAGCATCCAAGAAGCCACGCTTCCTCCCCGCAAAGGGCCTAAAGGAAGTTATTTCTGGCGATCGCAAGCTTGGTCCAGCTCCAAAGCCAGCAGCACCAGTTGTTGCAAAGCCAGCAGCTAAGAAGGCAGCTCCTAAGAAGGCTGCAAAGAAAGCTGCACCAAAGAAGGCGGCTAAGAAGGCAGCTCCAAAGAAAAAGGTTGCTAAGAAAGTAGCTAAGAAGCGCAAGTAAGAACTTGTAGAAAAAAGACCATCGAATTTCGGTGGTCTTTTTTCATGCATTTTTAATCGACAATTAGACTCATTGCATGAAACCGCCAACAGGTAAACCGTTAGGCCTTAATTTCGGTTTTCGGATTGGCGCAGGCATTTTGCTTCCAATCATGAAAGCTATTACCAAACGCACCTGGCTGGGTATTGAGAAAATTCCAAAGAGCGGTGGCGTAGTTCTATATAGCAATCATGTCTCTTATATAGATGCGCTGGTTTTCGCGCATTACTTATTTGAAAATGGCAGAGCTCCAAGATTTATCGGGAAAGAAGCGGTTTTCAAGATTCCTGTGGTTGGCTGGGTGTTACATAAAGCCGAACAAATTCCGGTGAAAAGGGAGAGCAATAGCGCCGCCGAAGCTCTGGCAGCAGCAATTGATGCTTTGAAAATGGGACATGCAATTGGAATTTATCCTGAAGGAACATTAACTAGAGATCCAAATCTTTGGCCTATGATTGGAAAAACTGGAGCCGTGAGATTAGCGCTAGCGGCAAATGCACCATTGATTCCTGTTGCGCAATGGGGCGATCACAAAATTCTTGCGCCGTATTCAAAAGCGCTAAAAATATTTCCACCGAAACCAGTTGCACTTAAATG
Organism: uncultured Actinomycetes bacterium; assembly: GCA_964622225.1. GTDB lineage: Bacteria > Actinomycetota > Actinomycetes > Nanopelagicales > Nanopelagicaceae > ZLKRG08. The sequence continues at coordinate 6,384 of CAZUOG010000039.1, forward strand.
CGGAGATCCAATTGATTTAAGTAAATGGTACGGGAGAGAAGATGATCCAATTGCCATGGAAGAGGCCACAAATTACGCAATGAGGATACTTGCAGATATGGTGGGAGAACTTCGCGGCGAAGCAGCACCGTCTCAATTATTCGATTTAAGAAAATCAAATTTGCCAAGAACCGGTAATTTCCGAAAAAATCGGAAGTGATGAATAAAGTAACGGTTATCGGTGCAGGTGCTTGGGGCACCACTTTGGCACAAGTTTTATCTGATGCTGGAAATGAAGTACTGCTTTGGGCTAGAAACTCAGAAGTAGTTACCGAGATAAATACTAAACACACAAATAGCAAATACTTAAATGAACTAGTGCTTCCAACCAATTTAGCTGGAACTAGCGATATCAAAGCGGCTCTTGGCTTTTCAGATGTTTATGTATTAGCAATCCCAACTCAACAACTTCGGCCAATGCTTAAAGAATGGGCGTCAGATATAAATAAAGATGCCATTGTCGTAAGTACTTTAAAAGGTATTGAATTAAATAGTGATTTGAGAGTTTCTGAAGTTATTGCAGAAGAGTGGGGGAGCATAAAGTTTGCCTTGATTACTGGCCCGAATCTGGCTGATGAACTTGCATTGCGCCAATTAGCTGGCGCAGTCGTCGCATCTCATGATTTAGAAATAGCAAAGAGAATTCAAAGTCTATTTACAACCGATTATTATCGTGTTTACACATCTACGGACGTTATGGGTTGCGAAATTGCTAGTGCTATCAAAAGCGTGATTGCACTTTCAGTTGGTATGGCAATCGGAATGGGCTTTGGAGAAAACACCCAATCGATGTTGATTACTCGCGGTCTGCATGAGATTTCAAGAATGTGCGCAGCTCATGGTTCAGATCCATTAACCACAGCAAGTTTGGCCGGAATGGGCGATTTGGTCGCAAGTTGTGGATCACCACTTTCGAGAAATAGAACCTTTGGAGAAGTACTTGGCGAGAGTCAATCGATGGAAGTTGCTAAAACACGCGTGGCAAAAACTGTAGAGGGTGTATCTACTTCACGTGCGGCCCTAGAGTTAGCACACCGAGTAGGCGTGGAAGTTCCGATCATTGAAGCAGTTGCAGATGTGGTTGCTGGAACCATTACACCTCGTGATGCGTTTAAGCGAATCATGGCGGTCAGCACTAAAGCGGAAGGTTTTACTGAGTGATTAACGTTGCCATTATTTGTGGCGGAAGAAGCAGCGAACATGAAATTAGCTGCATTTCTGCCAGTGGCGTTATCTCCGCAATTGATCGCAGCAAATACAACCCTTCGCTAATAGGAATTACTAAGAGCGGAAAATGGGTTTTGCTGCCAACTGATACAAAATTTGAAATCTCAAATGGTGCTTTGCCCGAAGTTCCAGAAAGTGCCCCATCAATTGCAATTGATCAAATCAAGGCGAATGTGGTTTTTCCAATTCTTCACGGACCTTACGGTGAAGACGGAACAATTCAAGGGCTCTTTGAAATGCTTGATATTCCATACGTTGGCAACGGTGTTTTGGCATCAGCGGTTGCAATGGACAAACATTTTGCAAAACAAATTTTCAAATCACACGGAATCGCCGTCGCACCGGGTTCAGTACTACGTCAAGGCGATGAAATAAACGATCAAGGTCTTGGGTATCCACTTTTTGTAAAACCTGCCCGCGGAGGCTCTTCTCGTGGAACTCAAAAGGTTAAACGTGCCGAAGATTTGGCCGGTGCAGTAGCCGATGCATTTAAATATGATGACAAAGTAATGTTAGAAAAAGCGATTGTTGGTCGCGAAGTTGAATGTGCGGTACTTGAAAAAGATGGAAGAGTACAGTGCTCGGTTCCCGGTGAAATTAAAATTGATCCTAAGTTCGAGTTCTATGATTTTGAAGCTAAGTATTTAGATGATGCGACAACTGTAATTGCGCCAGCAGATGTTAAGCGCTCTGCAGATTTACAAGAGGCTGCTATTGAAGCCTTTATTTCACTTGGTTGTTCGGGACTTGCTCGAGTGGATTTCTTCTATACGGAAGACGACGAAATAATTATCAATGAATTAAATACCATGCCTGGCTTTACGCCTAAATCAGTTTTTCCAAAATTATGGAATGTAAGCGGCTTGGGGTACACAGAATTAATTAGCTCGCTAATTGAGACTGCGTTAAAGCGCTAATTAATGAAAGTTACCTGTAACTGGGCAAGTAAGAGTGCGAGTAATTCCAGGAACTGCTTGAACTTTACCGAGAATGACTCGACCAAAATCTTCCATTGAAGGCGCTTCACATCGCATGATTACATCGTATGGACCGGTAACGCTTTCTGCGAGGGTTACTCCAGAGATACCAGATACTGCCTGTGCAACCGATGAAGCTTTACCTACTTCAGTCTGAATCAAGATGTATGCCTGAACTGACATTTGGTTCTCCTTTTCCTTCTTGCAAGTTTCTACTTGGCAAACTTATCCCATAGGTTTTCCCTGTGGCTAGTAGTAAACCTGGTTGGAGTGAAAGAGAGTTAATTCTTAACATCTCGGAAATATTTGCCGAGGCAAACTCTGAACTATTGGTCGGAATTGGCGATGATGCCGCGGTGGTTTCACGCCCTGAAACTTCGGTTGTTGTTACAACTGACATGGCTGTTGAAGATGTACATTTCAAAACTTCATGGTCTAGCGCCCAGGAGATCGGTAGAAAAGTTGCTGCAGCAAATCTTGCAGATATTTATGCAATGGCTGGTAAGCCAAAATATCTAACTGTTGCAATGGCCGCGACCGGCAATGAAGAGTTGGAGTGGATGCTCGATATTGCTCGTGGGATTGCGCACGAAGCACATATCGCAGGAGCTCAAGTAATTGGTGGAGATCTATCTCGGGGAGAGAAAATCGTTATTTCAATTACCGCAATTGGTGAATGTATAAAGCCAGTTTTACGAAGCGGCGCGCAAATAGGGGATTCAATTTATATTTCTAATCTTCCTGGATGGTCAGCAGCTGGACTATTAGCTCTGTCCAAGAATTTAAGAGGTGGATTATTAGATTTTGCAATATCCGAACATCGTTCTCCGTCGGTTGA
>CAZUOG010000040.1:0-3076 GCA_964622225.1 uncultured Actinomycetes bacterium
TGGGTTGTAAAAGCGTCACAATTCATTTCGAAGCTTCTAGTAATGTAAAACAAACTCTTCAAGCTATTCGTAGGGCTGGAGCTCGGGCTGCAATTGCTCTAAAACCAAAAACGGATTTTTCAGTACTTCTGGAATATCGAGAACTCATCGACATGATCCTAATAATGACCGTTGAGCCTGGCTTTGGTGGCCAAAAGTTCATGAGTGACATGATGGAAAAAGTAAAAAAATCTCGAGATTTCATTGGAGATGCTGATATTTGGCTTCAAGTAGATGGCGGAATTTCACTTGAAACAATTGAAGTTGCACGTGACGCAGGTGCAGATACTTTTGTAGCAGGCAGCGCAGTCTTTAAGGCTCCAAGTCCTGCACAGATGGTTCTTCAACTCAAAGAATTGGCAACAAAATGAGTAAGTCACTGGGTAAAATTCTCCAGTGAAATCTTTCGAAGAGTTGTGGCGAGAGCTGGGCCAGAAGCTTGAAGCCGCTGATCCAACCTCTGGGACTGTCTCGTTAGTTAACTCTGGTGTCCATTCAATCGGCAAGAAAATCATGGAAGAGGCTGGCGAAGTTTGGATCGCGGCGGAATATCAAAGCGACCAAGAATTAGCTCTGGAAATTTCACAATTGCTTTATTACTTACAGGTTCTTGCAAAGGCGCGTGGAATCTCTTTAGAAGACATATATAAGGAACTCTAATGAAGATTGCAGTGCCAAACAAAGGATCTTTAGCAGATTCAAGTATTCAAATACTAAAAGAGGCTGGTTACCGACAAAGATCTGATGCGCGTGATCTAGTTCTTGTCGATCCAGAGAACAACGTTGAGTTTTACTACCTACGTCCAAGAGACATTGCGCTTTATGTTGGTTCAGGTGAGTTGCAAGCTGGAATCACGGGACGAGATTTATTGATCGATTCGAGCGCAAGTGCAGAAGAAGTGCTGCCGTTAGATTTCGGCGGTTCAACTTTTAGATTTGCAGCTCCTAAGGGTTCGACTTGGAAAATTGAAGACATTAAAGGAAAGCGCGTGGCTTCCGCGTACCCTGGTCTTGTCGAAAATTACTTAGGCAAACTTGGAATTCAAGCCAATATTGTTCGTTTAGATGGAGCAGTCGAATCTTCCGTGAGATTAGGCGTTGCAGATTTAATAGCTGATGTCGTCAGCACCGGTAATACTTTACGTCAGGCAGGTTTAGAAATGTTTGGCGAACCAATCTTAAAGAGCGAAGCAGTTCTCATTAAGAGAGCCGGCACTTCCGTAGCGCCAGAGTTTGAAACTCTTCAAAGACGACTGTCTGGTGTGGTAATTGCGCGCCAATATGTTTTGCTTGATTACGATATCCAAAAGAGCTCTCTAGATAAAGCCTGTGCTCTAACACCAGGTTTGGAATCTCCAACAATTTCACCGTTGGCAAAAGAAGATTGGGTGGCGGTTCGAGCTATGGTCCCACGCAAGGAGACCAATAGAGTTATGGATGAGCTTTGGGCTATCGGTGCACGCGGTATCTTGGTAACTGATATTCACGCTTGCCGTTTATAAGTAATTTAGAACTTCTCGAAGATCTCTTTTCAAGATAACTACATCCGCAATTTCATTTAACGCTGGTTTAGCGCAAAATGCGATTCCAACATCCGCTGCATTTAGCATATCGATGTCATTTGCTCCATCTCCGATCGCAAATGTTTTCTTCGGCGAATATTTGTTCTTAAGTTCGTAAAGATAGTTCGCCTTAGCTTTTCGATCAACAATTGCACCTGTAACTTTTCCAGTTAAAGTTCCATCCGCAATTTCAAAAGTATTCGCTTTATAGTCCTCAATATGAAACTTTTTCATTAAATCCGAGATCACTTCAACAAATCCACCTGAAACGACCGCCACCTGATCGCCTTGTGCCTGTAGCGTCGAAATTAGTTCTGAAGCCCCATCTGTCAACGTTACTTCGTTCTTAACTACGCTCAGGATTGAACTCTCCAAGCCAGAAAGCAGAGAGACTCTTTCCTTCAAAGATTGCTCAAAGTCGATTTCCCCGACCATTGCACGGTCTGTTATTTCTTTGACTTTCTCTTGAACACCGGCATGTGCTGCAATTAATTCAATAACTTCCTGATTGATCAACGTAGAATCGACATCAAAGAGGAAGAGGTTACTCATTTGAAATCTACGACCAAATCGACATTTAAACTTGTCGCAGTTTCTAAAAGGTCTTTTTCAATGGCTTTAGCATGTGCCTTATCTAACTTGAAATAGATTGCAAGAAAATATCTGTCACGAATATCCATGGTTTGCTTATCTAGGATTTCAATTGTGAAAGGAGATAAAGTCTTAAGGATTGCCTCTTCAATTCCTGGCGTGCTTACTCCGGTGACAAGTATCAATCCAGTGAAATTTGAAGTCATTCGCCAATTTTAGAGTAGGAGTTAAGGTAATCTTGCCAACCTATGGCGCATGTAGCATCAGTCAGTAACGCGATTGTTTCGCGCTCTGGCAAAGACATTCTGGGACCAGTCTCCTTTAATTTAAGTGAAGGAGAACGATGGGTAATTCTTGGCCCCAATGGTGCTGGCAAATCTACATTGCTAAAACTGCTTGCCACCGAAATTTTCCCTACAAAGGGGGAGATTCGACTATTAGGTCATCAAATGGGCAAAGTTGATGTTTTTGAATTGCGTACCCGAATTGGCGTATGCGGATCAATGAAGCATGAACAGATTCCTGGTGATGAAACAGTCAAAGATGTGGTTTTAACTGCAGCCTATGCCGTGCTGGGTAGATGGAATGAAGATTACGATCTTTGGGATGAATCACGAGCATCCGCCTTACTAACAACTTTTGGTGTGCGAGACTTAGCTGATCGTCTCTATGGAACTTTGAGCGATGGTGAGCGCAAACGAGTTCAGATCGCTAGAGCATTGATGATCGATCCTGAATTATTGTTGTTGGATGAACCTACTGCAGGCTTAGATATGGGTGGCAGAGAAGACTTGCTTTCAAGATTTGCTGCCTTTGCAACAGATGAAAGAGCCCCTGTTACTGTGACGGTTACTCACCACATTGAAGAAATTCCAGCTGGAACT
>CAZUOG010000040.1:3193-9412 GCA_964622225.1 uncultured Actinomycetes bacterium
ACTCACCACATTGAAGAAATTCCGGCTGGAACTACACACGCTCTGCTTTTGAAAGAGGGTCAAGTTGCAGTTAGTGGGCCAGTAAATCAAGTAATTACTAGTCAACACGTGAGTGCGGTTTTCGGTATTGAAATGGAAGTAACAGCAAATAATGGACGCTTCTACGCTCGCGCTAAGTAGAGTTCATAAAGAGTGGCTCGAACTTTTCCCAGAAGAATTCAAGACAACTGCAAATCTATTAAATAGCATCAAAGATTTTGCACCAAACGTCGAAGATGTCTTTAAAGTTTTTGAAATACCACCAAGCTCAATCAGAGTATTAATCCTGGGACAAGATCCATACCCAACAGCTGGAGATGCGATGGGTTTAGCATTCTCCGTAAAGCGCAAAGAGAAATTGCCAAAGTCTTTGCAAAATATCTTTAAAGAGCTGCACAGTGATTTAGGTTTAATTCGAACTTCAGGCGATTTATCTGATTGGCAGAGCCAAGGAGTTTTCTTACTCAATCGATATCTAACTGCACCTGTTGGACATCCTCTCGGTCACCAGAAATTGGGTTGGGAAGTACTTACGGATAAAGTGATTACACATTTAGGAAAACTTAATGTTGTCGCTTTGTTAATGGGCAAGCCTGCTGAAGAATTCACACCCTTCTTTAAAAAGGTCGTGACAACACCACACCCAAGTCCATTAAGTGCTCACCGGGGCTTCTTCGGTTCGAAACCTTTTAGTCGAATAAATGACATGTTAGAAGAGCCAATTAAATGGTGAAAGGGCGCCCTCGCTAGGAGAGCGCCCTTTCTTTAAGCGTATTTAGCGCTTAGCCAATCCAAGCATTGATTGGTGATGACAAGAAGTAGACCATAAATAGCGCTGCTACTACTAGAAGCAATGGGTGTACATCTTTACGACGGCCCTGAACAAAACGAATCACTACGTGAGAAACGAATCCGGCACCGATACCAACAGAGATGCTGTAGGTAAATGGCATCAAAATGATGGTTAGGAACGCTGGAATTGCGATACCTAGATCGCTCCAGTCAATGTCCTTAACTTGAGTCATCATCAAGAAACCAACTATTACCAATGCAGGTGTTGCAGCTTCGTAAGGAATCACAGCTACCAACGGTGATAGGAAAGTAGTTAGCAAGAAGCAGATACCGGTTACAACTGATGCTAAACCTGTACGTGCGCCTTCGCCAACACCCGATGCTGATTCGATGTAAGAAGTATTTGAAGAAATACCTGATGCACCACCAGCTACTGCTGCTAATGAGTCAACTAGAAGAATACGATCGTTATTTGGAACGTTTCCTTCATTATCAATTAAACCTGCTTCATGACCGATTGCGGTAACAGTTCCAACTGTGTCAAAGAAATCTGAAAGCAAGAGTGTAAATACAAGAAGAATCGCCGATACCGCAGAGATCTTGCTAAATGAGCCCAGTAAATTGAAATGGCCAAGAAGTGAGAAGTCTGGAGTTGCAGCTACTTTTTCAGGAAGAGCAGGAACATTTAAGCCCCAACCCTTTGGATTTACCTTATCTGGCGCCACGAAATTTGGACCAATCTTGAATGCCTTCTCTACAATAATCGCAAGCACTGTTGCGCCGACGATTCCAATTAGAAGTGCACCCTTAGTCTTGCGGACCATCAAAGAGATGATTAACAGTAAACCAACTGTGAATACCACAATTGGCCAACCGACAAGATTTCCACCATCGCCAAGCTGTACTGGAACAGGGCCAGTTGCAGTACGACGAACGAAACCTGAATCAACTAAACCAATAAGAGCAATAAATAGACCGATACCTACGGAGATTGCGTACTTAAGTTGTTGAGGTACAGCTTTGAAAACCGCCTGGCGGAATCCGGTGAGCACAAGCACGGTGATGATTAGACCTTCAAGAACCACAAGACCCATTGCATCTGCCCAGGTCATCTTTGTTGCGATGCCGTAAGCAACGAAACTATTTAGACCAAGACCTGTTGCAAGCGCAAGCGGAAAATTTCCGACTACGCCCATAAGAATTGTTAAAACGCCGGCGACTAGAGCAGTTGCTGCTGCAATCAAAGGCAAGTTAGGAGCGTCTCCGCCACCTAAGAATTTTCCTTCGCCATCCTTAACAAAACCAAGGATCAGCGGATTTAGAGCGACGATGTAAGCCATTGTGAAGAATGTGACTAGACCACCACGAACTTCACGACCGACTGTTGAACCGCGCTCTGAAATCTTAAATAGATTTTCGAGCATTATCTTCCTTTACTGTTTTGGTGACCGGGGTGTTTTCGACCCGAAGGGAAGGTTCATGCAAGACCTTAAAGGTTACTTAGAGGTAAAACGAGATACGACACCTAGTGAGATTGCTACCGATTGGCCGATAAATAGGGCAAAAATGGCAGTTCCCACGCCTGCACGGCCACCCAAGAGCCAACCGATGCTAAAGGCCGTTGCTTCTATTGCTAGGCGAATTCGACCTACTCGTATTCCGGTCAATTTATGTAACGAGGTCATTAGGCCATCTCGCGGTCCTGGCCCTAAGCCACAAGTAATGTAAAGAGCGGATCCAGCTCCGACCAAAGCAACCCCTAGAAAGTCATATGCAATACCGATTCCGAAAGTGGCAGCTTCAGGGAAATTACTAACACCAAATTGAATCGCTGCCGCGATTATCACAATATTTGAGAGAGTTCCAAATCCCGGTCGTTCGCCGAGTGGCCACCAAAAGAAAAGTACAACTGCGGATATAAGAAATGTTGCGGTACCCATATTGATTCCGGCTTTTGATGAAAAACCTTGAGCGAGCACTGACCATGGGGCATTACCAGTCAAAGAATTAACTAAGAGCGCATCTCCAAAACCAAAAATAGTCAAACCAAAAAAGAGAATCAAAACTCGTTTTGCGGAAAGATCCCAGCGGCCATTACCAGTACAAGGAGTAATTGGAATAGTTCTATGTGGTCTTAAAAACGCTCTTAGCCAAGACATCTACAAACCCTATCGTAGCAAAGCTCGATTCATTATTTGATTTATCCATTAGCCTTACGTTCATGTTTCCAGGAATTGGTACTGTCCTTAATATTGCAACGATTCTCATTGGCTCAGTTGCAGGCATATTCATCGGTGAACGTTTAAAAGAGAAGACCCGTTCTTTGATTACTGATGTACTAGGAATGGTGACCATGCTTGGTGCCGCTTCAGCGATCATTCCTTTATTTAGGGAACAGTACACATCTGCGCTACCTAAGGGTTGGAGCACTATGCCGGTGCTAATTGCGCTTTTACTTGGTGGCATTATCGGTTCAGCATTGAATCTAGAAGAACGTGTTGAACACCTTGGTGAATACTTACGAAAGAAATTCAAATCCGAAGAGGGTTCCTTTGTCGAAGGATTTCTTGATGCTTCGCTGCTTTTCGCAATAGGACCACTAGCAATTCTCGGCTCCATTAGCGATGGCATGGGAAAGGGAATTGATCAGTTAACTCTTAAATCAATTCTGGATGGTTTTGCTTCCATGGCTTTTGCTTCAAGTTTGGGATGGGGCGTAGCGGCTGCCGCAATTTCAGTTGGCCTTTATCAAGGTCTATGGACAATTGCTGGTTTGTTGCTAGGCAACGTGATGGCAGATTACCAAGTTGATGCCATGACAATTACCGGTGGCATACTCTTGCTCGCCATTGGTTTGCGACTTCTAAAAGTGAAAAACATTCCCGTTGGAAATTTGTTACCAGCTCTCTTCTTGGCACCTTTAACTGCGCTACTTTTCAATAGCTTTATTTAATAAATTAAAAAGTACTAGCATCAATCACAAAGCGATATTTAACATCGCTCGCAACTGTACGCTCGTAAGCCTTATCGACATAGTCCGCGTTCACAAGCTCAATATCGCTAACGATGTTATGTTTTCCAGCAAAGTTAATCATTTCCTGCAACTCTGGCATGCCACCAATCATTGAACCGGTTAGAGATTTACGACCATCAAGTAGCGCTCCCGCTGAAACTGCATAAGGCGCGTCAGGAAGCCCGATAATCACCATAGTTCCATCGATTTTAAGTATCCCTAAGTATGCATTGATATCAATCATCGCTGATACGGTATTCAATACTAAGTCGAATCTACGGCGAAGAGGCTTTAGATCTTCCTTATCTTTGATGAGCACAAAATCTGTTGCACCCATTCTAAGTGCATCATCCTTCTTGTTTGGGCTGTGTGAAATCACAGTTACATCTGCGCCAAGGGCCGTTGCAAATTTAACTCCCATATGGCCAAGTCCACCAAGTCCTAAGACTGCAACTTTCATGCCTGGAGCGACTTTGAAATGCTTAATAGGTGAGTAGAGCGTAATTCCTGCACAAAGAAGTGGAGCTACACCCTCCATATCCAAGTTATCAGGGATGGTTACTGCGTAATCCTGATCAATTACAAAACCATTTGAATAACCACCGAATGCAATGGTCTTGCCGTCGCGCTCGTAACCATTGTAGGTACCAGTCATACCTTCATTGCAATATTGCTGCAGTCCAGATTTGCAAGGCTCACACTTACGACATGAATCGATAAATACTCCAACTCCAATTCGATCACCGATCTTAAATTTGTTGACTGAACTTCCAATTTCAGTTACATAACCAACGATTTCGTGTCCAGGAACCATCGGAAATAGCGCCGGACCCCATTCTTCGCGTACTTGATGAATATCTGAATGACAAATACCGGCATGAGAAATTTTGAAGGCCACATCATTTGGACCAACGGCGCGACGCTCAAAATCGAAACTTTCAAGTGGGCCACCTGCTTTATGAGCTGCTAATCCTTTTACCTTCATGAGAACTCCTTTCAGTAATTTGAATAGAATCTGCGGAAATTAGTCTTGAAATGGCAGAGTAGGAGGAGATACATGAGTTGCTTGTGATGCACGTGCATTGATCTTCCTCATGTGATGACGTCGACATAAAACTTCGTAGGCAACTTCGACTTGGCTATCAGTGCTATTGGTATCGCCAACTACCACCTGTTCGCCTTCAGTCACCATGGATCCATTTATAACTCGAGCATTATGTGTTGCTGGCTCACCACACCAACAAAGCGCACGAACTTGGAGTGTTTCTACTCGGTCAGCTAGCTCAACTAATCTTTGTGAGCCTGGAAAAAGCTTGGTTCTAAAGTCAGCCAGAATTCCGAAGGCATATACATCAATTCCCAAGCCATCGACAATCATTGCCAATTCTTCAATCTGTTTTTCTGTGTAAAACTGAGCTTCATCACAAATGATGAAATCAATTCTTTCACCGAGTGACATTCGCTCAATGGTCAATCTGTGCAGATTTAAGTCAGCATCGACTTCGATGGCTTCTTTCTGAAGACCTAATCTAGAAGAGATAAGTCCTTCACCGGCGCGATCCCGGTTGGTGAAGATTAAACCGTTTCGACCACGAGTCTCGTGATTATGAGCAGTTTGAAGCGCCAATGTAGATTTACCAGAATCCATGGTGCCGCAGTAATAGACAAGTTCAGACATGATAAAGCGCTATCTATACAATAAAGATTGCATGAATTTCGATATCAGGAAATTCGGTCGTTAGTTTTTCACGACCACCAAGGGTATCAATCTCAAGCAAAACTCCAACGCTGGTAACTTTTGCACCAGTGGCTTGGATTAATTTGATTGCCGCTGCAAGTGTGCCGCCGGTTGCTAATACATCGTCAACCAGTAGAACTTTTTCACCAGGTAGCGCAGCATCCTTATGTATTTCAATTACATCAGAACCATATTCAAGACCATATTCCTGACGGTGAACGTCGTGAGGAAGTTTGCCAGCCTTGCGAATTGGAATTACGCCTCGCTTACTCTGCACACCAATTGCAGCCGCGAAAAAGAAACCGCGCGCTTCGATCCCTGCGATTAGATCTGCACCTTTGTCCTCGGCGCTCATAAATTCTGCAACAGATGCAAGAGCATTTCCATCTCTAAGAAGTGGAGTGATGTCTCTAAAAAGCACACCGGGACTTGGATAATCAGGAATGTCGCGGATTAGTGCTCGAAGCTCTTGCTTATTCATGGCGCCACCTTATAACGAGAAGGAGAGTAGATCCCTATTAAGTGTCCGAAAGGGGACTTGAACCCCTAAGGCCTTGCGGCCACAAGCACCTCAAGCTTGCGCGTCTACCAATTTCGCCACCCGGACTGATGTGAGGTGCACACTTTAACTTAAGCA
>CAZUOG010000041.1:0-9324 GCA_964622225.1 uncultured Actinomycetes bacterium
GTCTTAACTGATTCGACTCGACCTATTGGTAGTGGTCAAAAGAGTTGCACCAGATTTGCATGAAAGAGCCCTGAGAAATCGGGGCTCTTTCTATTTCACCAACACTTGGGACAAATCTTCAATACCACCTAAATAATAAAGTTCTCTTTAGCCTTCTTTGCGGCTTCGCCTCTGCCATTCACATCTAACTTTCTATAGATGTTTCGAAGATGAGTTTTCATTGTATTTTTTGAGATATGCAAAGTTTGACCAATAGATGAGATTGAATTCCCAGACACAAGATATTTCAAAACCTCAATTTCACGACTAGTTAGTTGATCTCCAGAAATCTTTGCCTGTCGATTACGTTCTTGAATGCGCTCTATAGCGAATCTGCTCAATGATTCAAGCCAGATGGATTTACTGGAACTGGATAAATTAATAATTGCTTCCAATGTTGAATTATCCTGCCGCAAAAAGATCTCAAGTGCCCCTACTTGCTCTCCCTTGGCTAGAGCCTTTTTTAGGTATTCACGCTGCTTCTTAACGCCTTCACCCTTTACCTTCGATAGATGCAGATTTTTCCTAATCACCTCGTAGGCGGTGTTTTCTGGCAGTCCCTTGTACTTATCTATATCTACTTGTTTATGTCGCTCCAAAACGCTTTTACCTATTTGCTGGAGATACGTAAATTCTGGGTTGCGCTCGATAATCGTGTTAATTCTTCCCAAATCATTCGACAAACTCTTGGCAAAAAACTCTGCTAAATCTACTAGCCAAGTCATTACCTTTAGGTCAGGATTCTTCAGTAGTTCGTCTCTCAGCGTATTTACTTTTTTCGATATTTGATCGTGACTGTTTGGAATACGTGACAAAATTCTGATTTCACCAACTTCACATAAATACCTAACAAATTTAAAGTCGTTCTTCTCCGCTTCATTTCTAAGCTTCTGAATTTCATCTAGCGCTTCGTTAACCATAGAAAACTCATATAAACATCGAATCACAACAAATTTGCAGTCAAATGGAGACGCGACGCCTACCCTTCCGGATGCTTCTTCTAAGGCAATTGTTGTCTTTGCTAATTCAAAAGCTTGTTTATATTCACCTTGTGAAAGTAATTGCATAGACTTAATTGCAGATTTGGCTTGATCTAATACACTCAAATTATCGGGATTATCGATAGCCAATATATCTTCAGCGCATTTATCTATTTTCTTAGTATCAGAAGTTATTAAGCCGATACATGCAACCAATCGAATTAATCGACCTTTATCCATTGGGTCCAAAGTGCCACTCTTGATTGGCGAATTAATTGATATTTCAGCATGCTTAAGCGATGCTTGATAATTACCATTATGAAAGTTTACGTATGCTCGACATAAATTACTGATTTGATCTACCCAAGCAATGATTTCATTATCACGAGTAACAATTTCAAGTTCGTCCAAGATGTTGATACACTGCATAAAGTTCAAGTCAATTAAATTTCCAATTGCTTCAAACCCCTTGGCCATGAACAAACTGTTCTGTGAATCATCCAGAGAACTCTTCGCATACTTGATAAATTCTTCACCTTGTCCCGTTAGAGACAACTCTGCCATTCGTGTTAAATAGAGGCGATAGAAAAAATCTAAATCATTCTTTTCAATGGCGGTTTCAATAATTTTGTGCACGCTGCTGCTAAATCCCGGTAGGGGTGACTTGGCGGCATCTTTACTCACCCTCCAAGGGTGAGGCATTCCAGGGGTTTTCGCACTCTGTTTTATGCGTAAAGGGGTGATAAGAAGGGGCGGTTTGATTGAATCTTGCTCGCTAGAAACTTAGATAGCATTTCGCATAGTTAAGGGGAGTACCTCGTTAACGCACCTCCGTCAATACGGATAGAAATATCCCGGGGTTGCGACCACATGGTGGTGAGGGAGACCTTGGCAGTATCTGCCCCTTTAACGAATAGGTTTAATACAAATGGATGTAACTCTTTTAACTTGGGCGCTCGTAGTTGGCGCAATTCTTTTACTAATTGTTGTGGATTTATTAACAGTTAGCCGCAAGCCACATGATGTGATGTTCAAAGAGGCTGCCATTTGGTCAATTTTTTACATCGGCGTAGCTGTTGCTTTCGGTGTCTGGGTTTGGCAAACAGCTGGTTCACAATTTGGAACCGAATACTTTGCAGCCTACTTAGTAGAAAAATCGCTTTCAGTCGATAACCTATTTGTATTCATAATCATTTTGGCCCAATTTAAAGTGCCATCCATATTCCATCAACGAGTATTGATGTTTGGTGTCATTCTCGCCCTTGTACTTCGCGCAATCTTCATTGCAGTTGGTGCAGCAGCCTTGGCCGCATTTAGCTTCACATTTGTAATCTTCGGTGCAATCCTGATCTGGACCGGTGTCGGATTATTCAAGCACTGGGATGAAGATCCTTCTCCTGAAGACAATGCTTTTGTTCGCGTGATTAGAAAACGTATTGCAATGACGGATGAATATGATGGCTCAAAGGTGTTTACACGAGTTAATGGCAAGCGGATAGCAACACCAATGTTCTTAGTAATGATTGCAATCGCTTCAACCGATTTGTTATTTGCTCTCGATTCCATTCCTGCAACTTTCGGTGTTACTCAAGAACCATTCCTAGTCTTTGCAGCCAACGCCTTTGCGCTTCTTGGCTTACGCGCTCTTTACTTCTTGCTCAAGGGCTTGCTAGATAAGTTGGTTTATCTCTCACTTGGGCTATCCATAATCTTGATGTTTATTGGTGTGAAATTAATTGTGACTTACATCCACGAGATTGTCGCTGAAGTTCCGAAGATTCCTACGTTGGTAAGCCTTGCTGTTATCGGTGCAATTTTGTTGATTTCCACGGTGGCAAGCTTTTTCAAAGTCAGAAAAGACCCTGAAGCACACGCCCATGCCGGACGAGTAACGGCTGGCAAAAACTCAGATACTGGACATAAAGATCTGTAAAATTGAGCCATGTCCGCCTCACAAGTATCTGCGCACCTGAAGAAGTTTTCTCCAGAGCAGAAGAAGATACTTACGGAGCTTCGAAAACATATCGCTTCAAAACTTCCAACTGCGGAGCAAGTAATCAAGTATGGAATACCAACGTTTCTAATCGAAGGTGTGCCAGTTATCGGCTTTGATGGATACAAAGCTCATAACAGTATTTTTCCCTACAGCGGATCATTTAACGCTCGCCTGAAAAAAGATTTAGAAAAGTATGAACAAACAAAAGGATCAATTCATTTTGAAGGCGGAAAGAGCATTCCTAAGCCATTAATAAATAAGATACTTGCAGAAAGAATTAAACAAATTAATGATTCGTATCCGAAGAAAACGGGCGAGTACCTTGAGTTTTATGCCAATGGAATATTAAAAGCTAAAGGCAAATACAAGGCTGGTAAATTCCATGGCAACTGGAAATGGTTTCGCAAGACCGGTGTAATCATGCGCTCAGGTTCTTTCAAAAATGGCGAGCAAACGGGCACATGGGTTACTTATGATGCAAATGGAAAGGTTTATAAGAAAACCTTTATTGCTAGCTAATTGAAGTAAGCGATTATTGCGCCAGCAATCGTTAAATTAATTGCATCGTTAGCGGTTTCAATAATCCATACTTTGAAGTTCTCTCCACCAAATAATCTGTGCGATAGCGATGCGAACATTGCTATGCCAACTCCAAGTGCGAAACCAACTAGAGCGCCATCTACTGCCCCGAAGTCGGGTGAGTGCTTGCTTAGTGAGTTAATGACCAGTGCCAGTGTGATTGTTTGAATGAGTAGCCCAACAATTGTTCCACCAAATAAAACTGCGGGTTTGTTCTGTTCCGAAGTTAGTTGGCCAGATGCGTTACCGCGAGCCTTCATCCAGATTGGATAGAAAGTTTTTGGGCCAAACCAAATGGCTCCACTAATAAATGAAACAAAGAAGGCAATTACTACACCAGTCAGATTCAATCCCGTAAATGTCATGGAGAAAATTTTACATAATCCGGCGCTAAGATTTGGGAATGAAATTCTTAATTTCAGTAATTGATGACCGTTCTGGCTCAGGCACTCCTGAAGAGATGGCTGCAATCAATGCTTTCAATGATGGGTTGCGCGAAAGAGGTTATTTGGTCATTGCCGAAGGATTAATTGATCCTGCCACTGCATCGGTCATCGATAACAGAGCAGGTGCAAACATCGTCACAGATGGTCCATTATTTAAAGACAAAGAAAATATCAGCGGATTTTGGATTATTGATGTACCAAATAAAGAAATTGCTCGGGATCTAGCTTTTGAAGGTTCAAAAGCATGTAATCGAAGAGTTGAGCTACGAGAGTTTTATAACTAAGAACTCTTGCTCTCTAGTAACCACCTCTTTCGTTCGCGTTCGGGGAACTTTTCAATTGAGTATCTCAACATTGTGCGAGGCATTTCGCGCGAATGAGCCGAAAGAAAGTTTCGTAACGCGACTCCATTGAGCTTGCCTGCCTCACGTAAAGCCCAACCTACAGCCTTATGAATAAGGTCGTGATCGTCACTGAGTAATTTTTCTGCCATTACAAAAGTTGGTTCGATATCTCCTGCGCGAATGAACGCAAACGTAAACACCATGGAAACTCTGCGCTGCCACAGAGATTTACTCTTTGAAAGCTTATTTAGTATTAGATATGGATTATCTAAATTAATTAGATAATCACCAATAATTGGCGCAGTAACATCAACTAGATCCCAGTTATTGATATTTCCAGCAATCAAAGATTTCATGTATAGATCGAAGAGCCCTTTCTTTTCTCTCCCCTCCTTTAAACTTTTGTATTGAAGGGTCAGGATTACCAATCCGCAGAGTCGAACTTCATGAAATCTAGAACCAGTAAGAATTTCTATTTCTTTCAGCGAAATCGCTTTATATTTCTTCGCAATGGTCCGTACTTGCGGAACAGTTAAACCAAGAAAAATATCGCCTTCACCATATTGCCCTGGTGCAGTTTGAAAAAACTTCTGAAGATCATGAGCTCGCCCTCGATTAGAAAGGGCCTGAATCTCTTTTAGCACCTGATTAGCAGACATAAAGCAATCTTACTTTTATAATTAAACATGGCCAAGATTTCCAAATATGACGAACTCGATGAAGAGTGGCGAGCTATCGGTTTAGCAGCTCCTGCTCGACGTGCACTTGTCGATGCCAAACTCTATAAAGTCTCCGATCTTCGTAAAATCTCATTGGAAGATCTCACTAATCTTCACGGTATGGGTAAAAGTGCAATTGCTCGATTAAAAGTTGTGATGCGCGGAAAGAAAATCACCTTTAGAAACTAAGGTCAACGCTATTATTTAGACTTAAATAGTTACGGATGAGGCGGATCAGATGTTTGAAGCAATAATTCTCGGCATCATCCAAGGACTTACCGAGTTCATTCCAATTTCATCGAGTGCTCATATTCGACTTGCTGGTGAATTTTTTCCAAATGCAATCGATCCAGGAGCGATGTTTACTGCGATTACTCAGATTGGAACTGAGCTAGCGGTATTAATCTATTTTAGAAAAGACATCGTGCGAATCATTTCGGCTTGGATTTCAAGTTTGACTAACAAAAGTGCCCGTAATCAAGACTCACGAATGGGTTGGTTAATCATTATTGGTTCAATGCCAATAGTTGTGATTGGTTATTTGGCACAAGATTTCATTACAAGTGAACTGCGGTCGCTCTGGATCATTGCAACCATGATGATTGTATTTGGTTTGATACTCGGGGCAACAGATAGATTTGCGTCGAAAACAAAGGAACTTTCCCAACTCACTGTAAAGCACGGAATTCTTTATGGATTGGCACAGTCATTGGCACTAATTCCAGGTGTATCTCGATCCGGTGCAACGATTGCGATGGGGCGAGCCCTTGGTTATTCAAGAGAAGCTGCACTGCGGTACTCATTTTTACTTGCACTTCCTGCTGTGTTTGGAAGTGGTCTTTACCAACTAAAGAGCGCACTTTCTGAGGATCAGGCCGCTGTTTATTCCTTAGGTGAAACATTCGTTGCAACAGCAATTGCTTTTGTTGTTGGATACTTAGTAATCGCATGGCTACTCAAATTTGTGACTACCAAGAGCTTCGCCCCCTTCATCATTTACCGGGTAATACTCGGTAGCACCGTGCTCGGATTGCTTGCTTCAGGCGTGCTCCAACCTTAATTGGGTAATTACCGCTTGCTTTTTCCTGCGTTCTTTGCGTTATTCTTCTTTCTTCTCTAGCGCAGCAAGAAAGGCAATCTAATTGGCAGATAAATTCCAAAATAATGTTCTCGTTCTCGGCGGCGGTTCTGTAGCTCAAACCGTAGTACCACTCCTAATTGAGCATGAAGTTGATGCAAGTCAAATCACAATCGTGGATATGAGAGATACAAAAGCAAGATTTTCGGAATCTATTGCAAAAGGTGCAAAATACATAAAGGATGAATTAACTCAGGAAAACATGTCTGAGTTTTTAAGCAAGTACTTAAAAGCTGGAGATTTTTTACTAGATCTCGCTTGGAACATCGATGCGAATGCAATCATTGGATGGGCCCATGACCATGAAGTTATTTATTTGAATACTTCTCTCGAACTCTGGGATCCAAATTCAAATCCATCGGCTCGTACACCACAAGAGCGCACTCTTTATTACCGTCATATGAAGTTGAGAAAGTTAACGGATACTTGGCAAGGAAAGGGTAAAACAGCAATAGTTGAACACGGTGCCAATCCCGGGCTAGTTTCATCTTTGACTAAAAAAGCTCTGGTTGAAATAGCAGAAAAATCAATAACCGAGAAGGCGGATTTACCAGGGGTAAAGGAAGCTCTTGAAAGTGAAGATTATCCGCGATTGTCTCAAAAGTTAGGTGTAAAAGTTATTCATATCGCTGAACTTGATACTCAAATAACTGATCGCCCGAAAAAACTAAACGAGTTTGTTAATACTTGGAGTGTTGAAGGTTTCTATGAAGAAGGTATTGCTCCCGCTGAATTGGGTTGGGGAACACACGAAAAGAAACTGCCAAAAAATGCGTTCACTCATACTGGCGGACCTGAAAATCAAATAGGTATTGCTCATCCTGGTGCCGCTACCTGGGTTCGCTCATGGGTTCCAGAGCAAGAAAACACTGGAATGGTTGTTAGACATGGCGAAGCATTTACTATTTCGGATTACTTAACTGTTTGGGAAAATGGAAAGGCTATCTATCGCCCAACTGTTCATTATGCATATCGCCCTTGTGATGCAGCTATTGCCTCAATGCGAGAACTAGAGCAAAATCAATGGGTTATCACATCAAATCAAAGAATCATGAATGATGAAATTATTGATGGTGAAGATCGTCTTGGTGTTCTATTAATGGGTCACCAATACAAATCTTGGTGGACAGGATCTTTATTAAACATTCATGACGCAAGAAAACTTATTCCTGGGCAGTCAGCTACAACCGTTCAAGTCGGATCTGCAGTTTATGCAGCTGTTGCCTGGGCCATGCACAATCCTGACCGTGGTTACTTGGTGCCTGATGACCTGCCTTGGCGTGAAATCCTAAAATATGCCGAAAAGTATTGGAATTTTGTGTCATATCAATCAGACTGGGACCCTCTTTCAACACGGAATGATCTATTCAAAGGTTGGAATGGAAGAGAGTACGACTTAGAAGATCCGTGGCAGTTTAATAATTTTCTTGCTTGAAGAACTGAGGAAATTTTATGATTAAATCTCGAGTAATCAGACGGTTACGAACGATTTTAAAACTTGGTTCAACTGTTTTTGGTCTCAGTGCAATATTTCTTTTAGTTGATCCAAAGACTTTTTTAGAGTTGTTGAACCTTGAAACGACCGAAGCTCTGCAATGGTCCATGCGAATGATCGCAATTACACTGATTGCTTTAACTGGAAATATGCTTTCAGTTGCTCGTTTTGGTAGTGAAACAAGCGTTATTTTTTCCGCTCGAGTCATGGTTATTTCAGCAGCAGCTCTCGGCGCTCTCACCTTATTGATCCCCGCTGAATTCGGCTGGTTCACAATTGCATATGCCGCGGTTGGATTCTTATTTAGCCTGGCTTATTTATCAGCGTTCTTGAGAAAATAAATGAACGAACCAATACGATCAGAAATCCTCGAAACTGGTAATGAGAAGATTAAATCAGCTCGAATCGTAATTAACGCTTCTGCAGATAAAATCTTTGCAATTCTTTCAAATCCGCGTCGCCACAAAGAAATTGATGGCTCATCAACGATACAAGAAAATATCAGTGGTCCAGACAAGTTAGTTCTTGGATCTAAATTCGGCATGAAGATGCACCTTGGAATTGACTACCGAATTCAAAATACAGTGGTTGAGTACGAGGAAAATAAATTGATTGCATGGCGCCATCTTGGAAGATGGATTTGGCGCTACGAATTGGTAAATATTGGGCCACAAATAACTCAAGTTACAGAAACTTTTGATGCATCCCGCGCGCCTTTGATTGCAAAGACATGGTTATCTTTGCGCAAGGCGTACCCTTGGACACAGAAAGCAGTCGCCAAAACATTGGTTCGGCTTAAGTCCACGTGCGAAGGATGAAAAATGGTCAAGAAGTTATCAGCTGAATTTTTAGGTTCACTATTTTTGGGAGCCAGCATTATTGGTTCTGGAATTATGGGTTCAATTTTGACTCGAGATATTGCTATCCAACTCTTTATCAATATGAGCGCAACGGTATTTATGCTCTTCTTAATCATTACTCTTTTTGGACCAATCAGTGGCGGACACTTTAATCCAGTCGTTACATTTGCAGAAATGTTTCAAAAACGGATGTCGATTCAATTGGGCATTTACTATGTACTAGTTCAAGTAATAGGTGGCACCCTCGGCGTATTCCTTGCAAACTTGATGTTTAATCGTCAAGCAATAGACCCTTCCACCTATAACCGCTCAGGTAATTACTTGTTCTTGGCTGAAGTTGTAGCAACTGCTGGACTTATTCTGATTATTCATTTGCTTCGTCATCAAAACCGTGGACACATGACTGCAGGTGTTCTTGCAGCGTGGATCGGAACTGCTTACTTCTTCACATCATCGACTTCATTTGCAAACCCAGCTATTACATTCGCACGCTCATGGAGCGATACGTTCTCAGGAATTTCAATGAAGTCAGTGCCATTGTTCATTTTGGCGCAACTAATTGGTGCTGCACTTGGGGTGTTGTTAACCGCCCTATTGACTGCAGAAAAGAAGGAAGAAGATGTCTTCGCCTAAACCAACTGTTCTATTTGTGTGCGTTCATAATGCTGGACGCTCACAAATGGCAGCGGGATTTATGAACTCACTTGGCGCCGGTCGCGTAGAAGTTT
>CAZUOG010000042.1:0-9306 GCA_964622225.1 uncultured Actinomycetes bacterium
TCTGCGATCACCCATTGCTAAATCCTGTTGGTGCATGCCGCCAATGTTTAGTTGATATCGAAATCAACGGTCGTAAATTTCCTAAGCCACAAGCATCTTGCACCATTCCGGTTGAACCAGGAATGATCGTAAATACTCAATTGACCTCTGCTGTTGCTGATAAAGCACAGAAGGGAATCATGGAGTTTTTGCTGGTAAATCACCCACTTGATTGCCCAGTTTGCGACAAGGGTGGCGAATGTCCGCTTCAAAACCAAGCAATGGCCAATGGAAATCCAGAGTCACGTTTTACTGGTTACAAGCGTACATTTGAAAAACCAATCAACATTTCATCACAAGTTTTGCTTGATCGTGAGCGTTGCGTGCTTTGCGCACGTTGTACTCGATTCGCAGACCAAGTTGCAGGTGATCGTTTCATTACTTTGAATGAGCGAGGTGCGTTGCAGCAAGTTGGTATCTACGAAGAGAAACCTTTTGAATCATATTTCTCTGGCAATACAGTTCAGATTTGTCCGGTAGGTGCGCTAACAGGTGCGGCTTATCGTTTCCGCGCACGTCCATTTGATTTAGTTTCAACTCCATCTGCTTGCGAACATTGCGCATCAGGTTGCGATATGCGCACAGACGTACGACGTGGAAAGACATTACGTCGTCTTGCAGGAGAAGATGCTTCAGTTAACGAAGAGTGGAACTGCGATAAAGGTCGTTGGGCATTTAAATATATAAGTGCACAAGATAGAATCACATCACCATTGGTTCGAAATGCAGCGGGAGAATTAGTTCCAGCATCTTGGCCAGAAGCTCTTGAAGCAGCAGCGGCAGGTTTATCTGCTGGTCGTGCTGCAGTATTAGTTGGCGGTCGCACAACAGTTGAAGATGCTTATGGCTATTCAAAGTTTGCTCGCGTAACTCTTGGTACAAATGACATCGATTTCCGGTCTCGTGTTTCAACTGACGAAGAACGTGCATTTATTGCAAGCAATGTAATCGGTAATCAGACAACTTACCGAGATATTGATTCGGCAGATCAAGTGCTTCTAGTTTCATTCGAACCAGAAGAAGAATCTCCAATAGTTTTCCTTCGTTTGAATAAAGCAGTTCGCAAGAAGGGCCTAAAGGTTCATGCAGTTGCTTCAAAACTTTCAATCGGAAATGAAAAACTGAAGTCAAACTTCATCTGTGTAGCTCCCGGCGCAGAAGTTTCAGGACTTTCTGGAGTAACACTTACTGAAAAATCAGTGATTTTGGTGGGCGAACGCGCTGCGGAAACCGCAGGTTTATTAAGCGCTGTTGCAGGTCTTGCTTCACGTACTGGTGCGAAACTTGCTTGGATTCCTCGTCGCGCAGGCGAACGTGGTGCAATCGAAGCAGGTGCAATTGGCAATCTACTTCCAGGCGGTCGTCCAGTATCGGACGCTGCAGCTCGCGTCGATGTTGCAGCAGCTTGGGGAGTTCATGGTCTTCCAGAAGAGCGCGGACTTTCAACTGATGAAATTTATGCAGCAGCAGCAAAGGGAGAAATCACTTCGCTACTTGTCGGTGGCGTAGATCCACTTGATGGTGCAAATAATGAAGTTGCACTAACTGCGTTAAAGAGCGCTTTCGTAGTTTCGCTTGAAATTCGTCCATCAGCTGTTACTGATCGTGCAAATGTGGTTCTTCCAATTGCAGCGGTAGCAGAGAAGAGCGGAACATTCCTTAACTGGGAAGGTCGCGGACGTAGCTTTGAAATTGCAATTCCAGATTCATTGCAACGTAGCGATGTTCGCATTCTCTCAATGCTTGCAGAACAGATGGGACGCAAGATTGGTATTTCAACAGTTGCACAAGCTGCTGCTGAATTAAATTCAATCGGTTCGTGGGATGGCGCTAAGGCAGAATTTGGTGGAGTCAATCCAGCCAATGCAATTTCTGTATCTGGCGATCAAGCAATTCTTACTTCATGGCGTCGCCTACTTGATAACGGTTCACTACAAGATGGCGAAGCAAATCTTGCAGGAACTGCTCGTAAGACAGTTGCGGTTATTTCTCCAAAGCGTGCAAGTGCAATTGGAGTTAATGATGGTGACTTGGTGAAAATTTCTAACAATAAAGGTGCTGTGGTGCTACCAGTGCTGATTGAAGCGATTCATGATGATGCAGTTTGGGCGCCGCGTAACTCTGCAGGATCTGAGTTGCTACGCACCTTAGGTGTTGCATCAAATTCAGTAGTAACGGTGGTGAAGGCATGAACGTTGTGACAAATGCACAATTAATTGCTGGAGATCCAGGTTGGTTGATTGCAGTAAAAGCGCTACTTACATTCGTAGTTCTCGTGGTTTTCACATTGCTTGCTATCTGGTGGGAGCGTCGTTTCATTGGATTTATGCAGGAACGTCCAGGACCAAATCGAACTGGCCCACAAGGTTTATTGCAATCACTTGCTGACGGTGTGAAGTTAGCTCTTAAGGAAGATATCGTTCCGAAAGCTGCTGACAAAGTTGTATTTATTCTGGCGCCAATCATCAGCGCATCAACTTGCTTTATGTCATTTGCAATCATGCCGATGACTGGCGAAGTTAAATTGTTCGGCAAAACCACTGCAATGCAGATGACAGATCTTCCAATCGGAGTTCTATACGTTCTTGCGGTTGCATCTGTTGGCGTTTACGGAATTGTGCTTGCAGGTTGGTCTTCTGGATCAACATATCCACTTCTTGGTGGACTTCGCTCAAGTGCTCAAGTTATTTCTTATGAAGTTGCTATGGGACTTTCACTTGTTGCAGTCTTCATTTATTCGGGATCAATGTCGACAGGTGACATTGTTGCCGCGCACCATAAATGGTGGAACGTTGTAGTTCTATTCCCTTCATTTGTTATCTATTTGATTTCAATGATTGGTGAAACCAACCGTGCACCATTCGACTTAGCGGAAGCAGAAGGCGAACTTGTTGGTGGTTTCCATACCGAATATTCATCACTTAAGTTTGCGTTGTTCTTCTTAGGTGAGTACATCAACATTGCAACAGTTTCTGCACTTGCAACCACATTATTCTTTGGTGGCTACCACGCACTTCCAGGTCTTGGATTTACCGAGAGCTGGGTAGGTGGATGGTTTGGAATGGTCTGGTTCTTTGCCAAGGTCTGTTTCTTCTTCAATATTTTCGTTTGGGTACGCGCGACATTGCCGCGTATTCGTTACGACCAATTTATGAAATTTGGCTGGAAGGTATTAATTCCATCTTCATTAATTTGGATCATTGTCGTGGCAACACTTCGCGCATTATCTGCAAATGGAGCATCACGCTTTGTAGTTGTGGGATTCGCAGTAGGCGTAGTTCTCGTAGTAATGGCTTTAAGTTCTGCATGGGATAAGGCAAAAGAGCGCGCAAAACAAGCTCCAGATTTCGATGTAGAAGCACCAAGTTTCCCAGTACCAAAACTGCCGTCTCAGCAGGAGGTTAAGTAATGTCAGAACTAGAGCCGAAGAAATACGACTTAGATAAAGTCTCAACTGCTCCTGTTGCTCCTGCTCGTGAAGGTTCATTGCTTCAGCAAGCAAAAGGCTTTTGGGTAACACTTCGAAATGTTGGTCGACCACGGATCACTGTTGAATATCCAGAAGTAAAAGCTCCAACTGAAGAGCGCTTCCATGGACGTCACCAACTAAATCGCCACCCAGATGGTTTAGAGAAGTGCATTGGCTGTGAACTTTGTGCTTGGGCATGCCCAGCTGATGCGATTTATGTAGAAGGCGCAAACAACACTGAAGAAGGACGTTTTTCTCCAGGTGAGCGTTACGGCAAGGTTTATCAAATTAATTATCTTCGCTGCATCTTCTGCGGACTTTGCATCGAAGCTTGCCCAACTCGTGCGTTAACAATGACAAATGAGTATGAGCTAGCCGATCGCACTCGCGATAAATTAATTTTCGAAAAGGATGATTTGTTAGCACCGCTTCGCAGCGGAATGTTGCAACCTCCGCATCCAATGTATCCAGGAACAGATGAAGGCGATTACTATCGCGGAAAAGTCACTGAAGCGCATCCTTCACAGGAGGCTAAGTAATGCATATGTTATTGAAATTAACTGAAGATATTGGAAAGACTGCTACACCAGAAGCGGTTCAGTTTTACATATTGGCACCATTGGCAATCGTTGCGGCGATTGGAATGTTGGTTGTTAAAAAGGCTGTTCATTCTGCGATTTTGATGGCTTTCGTAATGTTGAGCTTGGCGTTCTTTTACATCGCACAAGATGCACCGTTCCTTGGAATCGTGCAGATTGTGGTTTATACCGGTGCGGTAATGATGCTCTTCCTATTCATTCTGATGCTTGTCGGTGTTGATTCGAAGGAATCGTTAGTAGAAACCATTAAAGGCATTCGATTTACCGCGATTTCAGCTTCACTTGGAATTGGCCTCTTGCTAGTTACCTTGATCGGTAAAGCCACATTTGGATTCCAATTTGTTGGGCTTAAGAGTGCAAATGCAGATGGCAATGTCCAAGCAATCGCATACAAACTTTTCTCCACTTATGTCTGGGCCTTCGAAGTAGTTTCTGCCCTTCTGATTACAGCAGCGCTTGGCGCAATGGTTTTGGCTCATAGCCAGCGAGTAACACCTCGTGCAACTCAACGTGAATTGGCGATACGCCGATTCCGTGGTTCAAGTTTGAGCGATGCGGCAGGAAAACCAGCACCGGGCGTTTTCGCACGTTACAACGGTGTTGATGTTCCAGCATTGCTTCCAGATGGGACTCCAGCAGTTGAATCAATTAATGACACATTGAAGGCTCGCGGAACTGTTCGCGATCCACGCGAAGTTGCATTAAGCGAAATTGCAAATACAGAAGGAGAGGAGCGCTAAATGAATCCAGTTAACTACTTATATTTAGCTTCTCTACTTTTCACAATTGGTGCGGTCGGAGTGGTACTTCGTCGCAATGCAATTGTGGTTTTCATGTGCGTTGAGTTGATGCTCAATGCAGCTAACTTAGCTTTCGTAACTTTCGCTCGAATCAATGGCAATCTTGAAGGTCAAGTTGTGGCCTTCTTTACAATGGTTATTGCAGCTTGCGAAGTAGTAATTGGTCTGGCGATTATCGTGACGATTTATCGCTCCCGTCGATCTGCATCTGTTGATGATGCAAGTTTGTTGAGTCGATAATGATTGGATACTTAATCGGTTTGCCGTTATTCGGCGCTGCATTCTTGCTATTAGGCGGTCGCCGTACAAACAAGTGGGGTCACTTACTTGCTACCGGCCTTTCAGCGTCTTCTTTCGCGCTTGGTTTGAAGTTATTTAATGACATGTTGGCGCTTCCTACCGAAGACCGTGCAATTCATCAGAAGCTATTTAGCTGGATTCATGTTGGCGGATTTAATGTTGATGCTGGTCTTTTACTGGATCAGCTTTCAATCTGCTTCGTACTTTTGATTACCGGCGTAGGCACATTGATCCATATTTATTCAATTGCCTACATGTCGCACGATCTTGATCGTCGCCGCTTTTTCGCTTACCTAAACCTATTTATCTCAGCGATGTTGCTATTGGTATTAGGTGATTCATACTTAAATCTTTATGTTGGTTGGGAAGGTGTGGGTCTTGCTTCATACCTACTAATTGGCTTTTGGAATCAAAAGCCTGCTTATGCGACCGCCGCAAAAAAGGCTTTCGTTATGAACCGTGTTGGCGATATGGGTCTTTCATTCGCAATCATGATTTCGTTTGTAACTTTTGGTGCAGTTTCATTTAGCGAAATTGAAAAACATGCACACCATGCTTCAACTTCAGCGCTAACTGCAATCGGAATTATGTTGCTGGTTGCAGCAACTGGTAAATCTGCTCAATTCCCACTCCAAGCTTGGCTTGGAGATGCGATGGCGGGTCCAACTCCAGTCTCTGCTTTGATCCACGCCGCGACAATGGTTACTGCTGGCGTTTACTTAATTACTCGTTCTAATTTCATCTTTGATCTTGCTCCAAATGCGCAGACTGCAGTTGCGGCAATCGGTGCAATTACATTGTTATTTGGTGCATTAGTTGGTACCGCTAAAGATGACATTAAGAAAGCACTAGCTGCTTCAACTATGTCTCAGATCGGCTACATGATTTTGGGCGCGGGCCTTGGACCTGCAGGTTATGCATTTGCAATCATGCATTTGCTAACTCACGGTTTCTTTAAAGCTGGCATGTTCCTTGGTGCAGGTTCGGTAATGCATGGAATGAACGATGAAGTTAATATGCGTAAGTACGGCGCACTTCGTAAGTTCATGCCGATTACTGCAATCACCTTTGGACTTGGTTATCTCGCAATTATCGGAGTACCTCCGTTTGCTGGCTTCTATTCAAAAGATAAGTTGATTGAAGTTGCGCTAAATGCGGGTGGAATTAAGGGATATTTATTCGGCGGTGCCGCACTAATCGGCGCAGCTATCACTGCGTTCTATATGTCTCGCGTAGTTATTCTGACTTTCTTTAGCAATAAGCGTTGGGATGACAATACGCATCCACATGAATCTCCAATTTTGATGTGGCTACCTATGGCGATTCTTGCAATCGGTTCAGTGGCATCTGGATTCTTATTTACTAAGGGCGATGCGCTGCAGAATTGGTTGGCTCCAGTTGTTGCATCACACGCAGAACATGCAGAACACTCAGAACTTTTGCCACCAGTGACAGTTAGCGTTATTGCATTAACCTTAGTTGCAATCGGAGTTGCGATTGCGGTCTTTAAATATCGCGCAGAATCAAATCCAAATACTCCAGAAAATGTTTCAGTTCTTACACGTATTGCACGCAAGGACTTAATGCAGGATGCATTTAACGAAGCAATATTTATGCGCCCAGGTCAAGTACTAACCAAGTCACTTGTTTCTATCGATGAAAACGTTATCGACGGTGTAGTCAGTGGCGTTGGTAGCGCTGCAATAGGTTCAGGTCAGCTTCTTCGTAAATTGCAGACTGGTTTTGTTCGTAGCTATGCCGCACTGATGTTGGTCGGAATAGCGCTCCTACTTCTTGCGATCTGGGTGGTAACTCAATGAGCTTCTTGACCGTAATGGAATTGCTGCCGCTAGTTGGCGCAGCGCTAATTGCCACAGTCGGCAAAGAAAAGGTTGATGCCATTAAGAAGATGGCATTTATAACTACTCTGTTAGTTGCGGTGGCAGGCATTGCACTTGCGCTGCAATTTGATCGTAACAATGCAGGTCTTCAGTTTGTAGAAAAGCGCGAATGGATTCCAGCATTCGGAATTAATTACGCAGTAGGTATCGACGGCATCGCATTGGTACTGATTTTGATGTCAGTAATTTTGGCACCAGTTGTAGTCCTTGCGGGCTGGAATGAAGCTCAAGGTGGTCGCTGGTCAGTTAAGACTTTCTACATTTTAATTCTAGTTCTAGAAACCATGATGATCGGCGTTTTCGCAGCGACCGATGTTTTCTTGTTCTACGTATTCTTTGAAGCAATGTTGGTACCGGTTTACTTCCTAATTGGTGGTTACGGAACTGGCAAACGCTCACAAGCTGCAGTGAAGTTTCTGCTTTACAGTTTGCTTGGCGGTTTATTGATGCTTGCATCAATCATTGGACTTTACGTAATTGCAGGTTCACAAGTCGGTCGCACATTTGATATCGGTGCGCTCTCTACTTTGCAGATTTCATCTTCAACCCAGAATTGGCTTTTCCTAGGATTCTTTATCGCCTTTGCGATTAAAGCCCCGCTATGGCCATTCCATACTTGGTTGCCCGATGCTGCAGATTCTGCAACTCCTGGAACATCAGTATTACTTCTTGGTGTGCTAGATAAAGTTGGAACTTTCGGAATGATTCGTTACTGCTTAACTCTTTTCCCAGAAGCGACCAAAACTTTCACTCCAGTGATTTTGGTACTTGCAGTAATTTCGATTATTTACGGTGCATTCCTAGCGATCGGGCAGAAGGATATTAAGCGCTTGATTGCTTTCACTTCGATTTCACACTTTGGTTTCATTACATTGGGTATCTTTGCGATGACATCACAAGGTCATAGCGGAGCAACTCTTTACATGTTTAATCACGGCTTCTCAACCGCCGCACTATTTTTAGTGGCAGGTTGGATGGCTTCACGTCGCGGTTCGTCAACAATTTCTGACTTTGGTGGATTACAACGAGTTACTCCAGTTATGGCTTGGACATTCTTTATTGCAGGTATGTCATCTCTGGCTCTTCCTGGACTATCAAGTTTCGTTAGCGAATTCCTAGTTCTGGTTGGTACATATACTCGCTATCCAGTAGCAGCGATTATCGCTACATTTGGAATTGTTCTGGCTGCGCTTTATATTTTAATTCCAGTACAAAAGGCGCTACATGGTCCAACAACTTCAGGTAATGAAAATCTTCCAGATTTGAATTTACGTGAAAAGATTGCAATTGCTCCGGTAATTGCAGTGATTGTTGCGCTTGGATTCTTCCCATCACCGCTACTGAACATTATTAATCCAGCAGCACAAGCAACTATTTCAGCGCTTGGATTTAGCGATCCCACACCGACAATAGGAGATAAATAATGAGCGGCTTTATTGCTCCTGTACTTAACTACTCAATCTTGGCACCAATTATTTTGGTGTTAGTCGGAGCCCTTGTTGGAGTTCTAGTTGAAGCATTTGTGTCACGCGAAAAGCGCGCTCCAATTCAACTTTCAATCACTTTGGTTACATTAGTTGCCGCAACTGTTTCAGTGATATCAAACAGAGGTATAGAAGCGGCTGATGCTGCGGGTGGTTCAGTTACACACGATGGCGCTGGATTCTTAATTCAGTTATTTATTCTTCTAATTGCAATCGTAGGAACACTTCTACTTGCAGATGAAAAGAATTTCACCGCAGTTGCATCCGCACTACCTGGTTCAAAGGAAGAGATCGAAGCATCTGCCGCTGGACTTCGAGTCACTGAGGTATACCCACTGTTCCTATTTTCAGTATCAGGAATGTTGCTCTTTCCAGTTGCAAGTGACTTGATTACCTTGTTCGTGGCTCTTGAAATGCTGTCACTACCTTTATATCTAATGACCGGACTTTCACGTCGCCGTCGTTTGATGTCTCAAGAAGCAGCGCTTAAGTACTTCTTGCTAGGTGCATTTGCATCAGCATTCTTCTTATTCGGAGCGGCATTCCTTTATGGATCATCTGCAAGCATTACTTTGGGTGGAATCCGCCAAGCTGTAGTTGGTGGGACTGGTAATAACGTATTCCTTCTAATTGGAATTGTTTTCCTATCTGCGGGTCTGCTCTTCAAAGTTGGCGCAGTTCCATTCCATGCTTGGACACCAGATGTTTACCAAG
>CAZUOG010000043.1:0-292 GCA_964622225.1 uncultured Actinomycetes bacterium
GTGAAGTTACGCCTAATTTCTTCTGCAAATCTATTTGATCAACTTTGATTACCACACCATCAATTTCATGCTCTAAGTCATGTCTATGTTCAGCAAAATTCGCGATGAATTTTTCGACTTCTTTGCGACTATTCAAGACTTTGAAATTCTTACTTGTCGGTAAGCCAAAACTCTTTAACAATTCGTAAGCATCGCTTTGATGCGCAAAAGTCGCTTCAGTTGCACCTATACCGTGCACCAGAATACTTAGCGGCCTTGAAGCGGTTACTCGAGGATCTTTCTGACGCAATGA
>CAZUOG010000043.1:409-6545 GCA_964622225.1 uncultured Actinomycetes bacterium
ACTCGAGGGTCTTTCTGACGCAATGAACCGGCGGCAGCATTTCTTGGGTTTGCAAAAGTGGCTTTGCCACTTTCTTCTAAGGATTCATTTAGTTCTTTAAAAGCAGCAAGTGGAAAATAAACTTCTCCGCGAACTTCAATCAGTTCAGGAACATTCTTACCTTTTAGTTCATGAGGTAAATCTTTAATTGTCTTAACATTTAAAGTTACATCTTCACCGGTGGTGCCATTGCCGCGAGTTAGCGCTTTAGTTAGTACGCCTTTTTCATAACGTAAATTAATCGCCAATCCGTCAATCTTGAGTTCACATAGCCACTTCGCATCAGGAGCATCTTTTGCTATTCGATCAAACCAAGTATTTAATTCATCAGAATCAAAGACGTTATCTAAACTCATCATCTTTTCCAGATGATCTACTTGTTCGAAAGTGGTTGCAAAGCCTCCACCAATACCAAGTGTCGGTGAATCTTCTGCTTTTAATTCTGGATGTTCATTTTCTAATTGCGCAAGCTCTCGCATTAATTTATCGAAGTGTGCATCTGCAACAGATGGATTATCTAAAACGTAATAACGGAAAATATGATCGCGAATTTCTTCGGTTAATTCAGAAATTCTTTGACGCGGATTCATTCAGTCTCACAGATTGTTGAGGAACCAACCACGCGATCGCCATCATAGATAACTGCAGCTTGCCCAGTGGCAAGACCAAGTAGAGGTGCCGCTAATTCAATTTCTACTCCAGTTGCATTCTCGCGATATTTGCAATCTAAAGCTGCGCCATGTGCGCGGACTTGAACATATCCGCTTTGCCAATCAGTTCCTGGGTTAGGTCCGCACCAAACTGGCTTCTCTCCCACAATTCGATTCACAGCTAAATCTTCTCTTGGGCCTACGACAACAGTGTTTGTTTTCGGTTCAATTTTCAATACGAATCTTGGATTTCCATCTGCAGCAGGAACGGTTAATCCCAAACCTTTTCGTTGCCCGATTGTGTATGTATACGCGCCTTTGTGGTTACCAATGGTATTTCCATCTTGATCAACAATTGGACCTTCTTCAGATCCCAATCGATCGCGAAGCCATCCCGCATTATCTCCACTTGGCACAAAGCAAATGTCATGACTATCTGGCTTATTTGCTACTGCTAGGCCTTTAGCTTCCGCTTCTTTTCTAATATCTACTTTCGCAGTATCACCTAATGGGAAATATGCTCCCTGTAATTGTTCTCTTTTTAAAACCGCTAATACATAAGACTGATCTTTGCTGTTATCAACAGCGCGATGCAAGGAACGCTCACCATTTGTTTCGCGCATATTTGCATAATGGCCGGTTACGACTCCATCAAATCCCATCGCCTTTGCGCGATCTAAAACTGCAGCAAACTTAATTTTCTCATTGCAACGTAAACAAGGGTTTGGAGTGCGTCCTGCTGCATATTCCGAAAGAAAGTTTTCAACGACGCCATCGTGAAACTCTTCAGCCATATCCCAAATGTAAAAAGGAATTCCAATTACATCTGCGGCGCGACGTGCATCATGTGAATCTTCAATGGTGCAACAGCCACGTGCTCCAGAGCGATATTTCTGAGGGTTTGAAGCAAGCGCTAAATGAACACCAACAACTTGATGACCATCAGCAACAGCGCGACTTGCTGCAACTGCAGAATCTACGCCACCTGACATCGCTGCGATTAGTTTCATTTTGCTAATCGCGCTTTCTCAATAACACCAGGTAAGACTTCAAGTAACTTATCAACATCAGATTCTGTACTCATGGCTCCAAGTGAAAATCTAAGTGTTCCAATTGCTTCATCTTCAGTGCGACCAAGCGCGATCAACACGTGACTTGGACGATGTACTCCGGCGCTACATGCAGAACCGGTTGAACATGCAATTCCCGCCATATCCATAAGCAGCAACAAAGTCTCGCCTTTTGTTCCCGGGAAAGATGCATTCACAATTCCTGGTAGTGAATTCTTTGGAGTATTAATAAGTGCATCAGGTACTGATGACTTAATTCCAGAAATTAAACGATCACGAAGCTTTGAAACTTCCTCCGATGGATAAGACGTCAAAGCAGCAGCGAAAGCACAGATTGCTGGAGCGTTTAAAGTGCCACTTCGAATTTCTCGCTCTTGGCCACCACCATGTAAAAGAGCTGGAATATCTAGACCACGCTTTAAAACTAGCGCCCCAACTCCTACTGGACCGCCGACTTTATGAGCGCTAATAGTTAGAGCAGTTAAACCTTTAAATGAAACTGGAACTTTTAATAATGATTGAACCGCATCGCAATGAACTGGAATCTCTTCTCCAGCAATTTCAATCACTTGGTCAATCGGTTGCAGCGCTCCAATTTCATTATTTGAATGCATTACCGAAATTAGTGCAATTTCAGAGCCACGATTTGAAACTAACTTTTTCAAGAATTCCAGATCCACAATTCCATCTTTGGTAATTGGAATTTGAATTAACTCTGCGCCTTCTTTTTCAACTAACCATTCTGAAGGTTCAAGTACGGCCTTATGCTCGAAAGCAGATATCACAACTACTTTCTTGCCTGCCTTTTGGGATTTCCAATAAAGGCCTTTGATTGCCAGATTATCTGCTTCAGTTCCTGAGCCAGTAAAAATGATTTCACTAGGTGCACACTGGATAAACGCCGCAATTTTTTCTCGAGCTTCTTCTAGCGCTCTACGTTGTTCACGTCCGTAATTGTGCAACGAAGAGGGGTTACCAATTTGTTGCAATTGCTTATTAAATTCGGCCAGGGCAATTTCCGTAATCGGCGTGGTAGCCGCATGATCTAAGTAAATTGCCATGCAGCAATTCTACTTGCGTGCGTTTATGAGCTCTGCCGCTTTAGAAAGCACGCTAGATAAGTCTCCGACCACGCCGAAATCTGCGATTTCAAAGAGCGGCGCCTCTGGGTCCTTATTTATCACCACAATTGTCTTGGAAGTTTGCATGCCTGCTTTATGTTGAATCGCTCCAGAAATTCCGCAAGCTACGTATAGATCAGGGCTAACTGTCTTTCCAGTTTGTCCAACCTGCATATCGTGACCACACCAGCCTGCATCAACTGCCGCTCTTGATGCACCAATTGCGGCGCCAAGTGAATCAGCAAACTTTTCAACATTAGACCAATTGCCATCAATGCCTCGGCCGCCTGATACAACAATTTTTGCTTCAGTAAGTTCTGGACGAGCACCTCGAACTTTTGGTTTCACGGCTTTGATAGTCACCATTGAATTGTCATCGCCATCTAGATGAATTGGTGCCGGCACGGAAGCTGCTGGTTCTACGCTTCCTGGCTTTAAAGTAATTACCGGAATCCCGCGATTTACTTTGGCTTTAACGGTGTAACCGCCACCAAATATCGATTGATGGGTAACAAATTCACTATCAACTGCAATTGCATCAGTGATGATTCCTGAATCTAATGTGACTGCAATTCGTGCCGCAAATTCTTTTCCATCCATTGTGGCAGCCACAAATACAGCAGCAAAGCCATTGCTCTTAGCGTATTCAGCAACTGCCTTTGCAGATTTAGATTCAACAACAACTGCATCTCCTGCAGCCGCTACCAACTCCGCAGTCATTTTTTCATTATCTGCAACAACTAAAACTTTGCTCATATCAACTTCCTTTCTGCAAGGAAATCAACCAATTTCTGCGCTGCATTACCATCGTCTTCAATCTTTAAACCTGCCGTGCGTGGTGGGCGCGCATTTGCTTCTAAGACTTCAGTTCCGGAATTAGCAGTCAATGAAATAGTTGAAATTTCTTTCTTCTTTGCAGCCATGATTCCTTTGAAGGATGGATATCTAGGTTCATTGATTTTTTCTACCACTGAAAGCACTGCAGGAAATGATGCTTCCATTTCTACTTCACCAGAATCAGTAACTCGATTAATTGAAATTTTCTTTGCGGCAACATCAACATCAACTTTGTTAGCGAAAGTTAATTGCGCATGCCCTAAGCGAGCGCTCAGCATCGCTGGTATCACGCTCATACGAGCATCGGTGCTCTCTACGCCGCTTATTACAAAGTCATATCCGCCGTCAGAAATTGCCTTTGCTAATACTTCAGATGTTGCCATTGCATCTGCTCCTGCGAGCGCAGGATCTGTAATCACAATTGCATTTGTTGCACCCATTGAAAGGCCTTTGCGAACTGCTTCTTGTGCTCGAGTTGGCCCCATTGAAATCAAAGTAATTGTGTGCTCGCCACCATCATCAGTTGTTCCACCATTGGCTTCACAAATTCGCAGCGCTTCTTCGATTGCGTATTCATCTAAATCATTTAAAACTGCATCAACGCTTTCGCGATCAACACGACCATCGATAAATTTCTTTTCAGCCCAAGAATCGGGAACCTGCTTTACGGTTACGGCAATCTTCACGTGAGCGATGTTACTCATGAGTAGCAATTCTTTACTAGTTATTTACCGATTTTCAGTCGATTTCAGGTCACCACAAGGCAGACTAGCCCGCATGCTTCAGGCCGACCCGCGTTATCTCGGCGCCATTCCAACCGAAGAGGGAACCAACTTCTCTATCTGGGCGGAGGCTGCCGATGCCGTGGAGGTCTGCCTTTTTGATGAGGTCAATGGCAAGCTCGTTGAAACTCGCTACTCACTCTCTCACCGAAATGGTCCAATCTTCCATGGCTATCTAAAAGGTGTGCGCCCTGGTCAACGTTATGGCTATCGCGTATACGGGCCATGGGAACCAGAACGCGGATCCCGATTTAATCCGAATAAATTATTAATCGATCCATATACCCACCATTTAGATGGCGAACTCTCGTACGTACCGGAAATTTACGGTCACATAGCTGAAGATGGTTTCGGTGCCGGCGATTCAAATGTTATGGATGATCGAAATTCTGCAAAGTTTGTTCCGCTATCAGTAGTTACTAACGACATGCCTAGGCCAATTGCGCATCCACACATAAATTGGCAGGACTTAGTTATTTATGAAGCACATGTAAAAGGTTTTACTTGGGCAAATCCAGCAATTCCGGAAAATGAACGCGGAACTTATAAAGCGCTGGGACATCAATCGACAATTGAGTATTTAAAGCGTATTGGTGTCAACGCAATTGAACTACTTCCAATTCATGAACATGTAACCGAACCTGCAATTTGGGCACGCGGCCGAAGAAATTATTGGGGCTATAACGCAATTGCATTCTCTTCCCCACATAGAGCTTATTCATCTACAGATAATCCGATTAAAGAATTACAAGATGCAGTTGATAAATTACATCAAAATGGCATTGAAGTTATTTTGGATGTTGTTTATAACCACACCGCCGAAGGTGGAACTGGCGGACCACATTTAACATTTAAAGGTATCG
Organism: uncultured Actinomycetes bacterium; assembly: GCA_964622225.1. Classification (GTDB taxonomy): domain Bacteria; phylum Actinomycetota; class Actinomycetes; order Nanopelagicales; family Nanopelagicaceae; genus ZLKRG08. Next base: position 5,772 of record CAZUOG010000043.1, read on the forward strand.
ACAATCGAAATTGGTATCGCCACGGCGGAACCAGCCATTACATTGATAATACCGGCTGCGGTAATACTTTCTCTGCTGGAAAACCGCACGGTGTGCGTTTAGTTATAGATTCTCTGCGTTGGTGGAGCCAAGTAATTGGCGTTGATGGGTTTCGTTTTGACTTAGCTCCAGCGTTAAATCGAACCGGAAATATGATTGATTCTGCGCTATTTGCCGCAATTACCGCAGATCCTGTGCTGCGACAGCTAAAAATGATTGCGGAACCTTGGGATATTTCTAGATATTCGCTCGGTGAATTCCATTATCCAATTAGAGAGTGGAATGACTACTACCGTGACGCGGTTCGTCAATTCTGGTTAGGCGATATTGCAAGAGGTTACGGTGAAGGCGTAAGCGCATTAGCATCATCTATCTCTGGTTCAAGCAATATCTTCTATTTCCGCGGACCTACAACATCAATTAATTTCATCACCGCTCATGATGGTTTCACGATGCATGACTTGGTTACCTATCAGGAGAAACAGAACCAAGCTAATGGTGAAGATAATCGCGATGGCAATAACATTAATCGCTAATGGAACGTTGGTATCGAAGGTCCAACTACTGATCCAAAAGTAAATCAAATCCGTCAATCATTGCAAAAGTCGATAATGGCAACTTTGCTTCTTTCTTCAGGCGTACCAATGGTAACCATGGGTGATGAAGTTGGTAGAACTCAATACGGATCGAATAATGCATTCACTTTACCAATTGATTTAGATAGGAATAATTGGG
>CAZUOG010000043.1:6669-9248 GCA_964622225.1 uncultured Actinomycetes bacterium
ATTAGATAGGAATAATTGGGATAAAGAAATCGCTTGGAATGGTGGTTGGACTCTTGATTGGAATCCAACTGGCGATAAAAAAGATTTGCAAGATGCTTTTACAGAATTGATTCGTATTCGCAAAACGTATCTATCCGATATAACATCAGAATTCTTTACCGGTCATGTTGATATCGGAACAGAACGTAAAGATATTGCTTGGTTTAGTCTTTCTGGAAATGAAATGAACGATGAGCATTGGTCTGATGGCGATAAGCGATCGTTAACTGTTTTCTTCGAAGCGGGTCCAAAAAACGGTTTGGTACTACTTATGAATTCATTCGGAGAAGAGACAACATTTACGCTTCCTGGTCCATCTTGGGGAGATGCCATGCGATGCATTTTCGATTCTTTTGAAACTACTGCTACATATAACCCTGCACTTGCAGCCCCTGGCGATAAAGTTCAAGTTTCTCCACATTCTCTACAAGTTTGGCTCGTTAATCGCTAATTACTTTCAAGTACCACTACCCCGCCTTTAAACTAATTTCATGCTTGCGCTTCTATTTCCAGGTCAGGGTTCTCAAACTCCAGGGATGCTTGCTCCTTGGCTGAATGATGAAACTAAGAAAATTGTTGCAACCTGGTCATTACACATCGATCTGGATTTAGAACGTCTCGGCACCACAGCGTCAGCCGATGAAATTAAAGACACTGCAAATGCCCAACCTTTGATCGTTGCTGCTGGCTTGCTCGGTGCACAGGCGCTTGCGTTAAATAAATTCTCGGTTGTTGCTGGACATTCAGTTGGTGAAATCACTGCAGCTGGAATCTCCGGAGTATTAACTCCTGCTCATGCACTAGAACTTGTTCGCCAACGTGGCATTGCGATGGCCAAAGCAGCAAGTCAGTTTGAAACTGGTATGGCTGCAGTGCTTGGTGGAGAACGAACTGAAGTTTTGAAATCAATCAAAGAATTAGATTTGGTACCTGCTAATGACAATGGTGCAGGACAGATAGTCGCTGCGGGTTCTTTACCGCAAATCGATAAGTTAGTTGAAAACCCACCTGCAGGTTCAAGAGTCAGAGCTTTAGCGGTAGCTGGTGCTTTTCATACTCACTATATGCAATCTGCAGTTTCACATGTTGCAGGTTTCGTTGAAAAAGTTTCTATCAACGAACCAACCTCTCAATTACTTTCTAATAAAGATGGTTCCGTTGTTGCTGGTGGCAAAGATGCAATTGAGCGCATCGTAAATCAAATTGCCAATCCAGTTCGTTGGGATTTATGCATGGAGTCATTAGTGCAACTTGGAGTAACAGGTGCAATTGAATTCCCACCTGCGGGCACATTAGTTGGGTTGCTAAAAAGAACTACTCCAGGAATTGAAACTTTTGCCCTTAAATCCCCAGAAGACTTAACTGCCGCAAAGGAATTTGCCGCTAAACATGGTGGCGCATGATCAAAATTAATTCTGGCAGTAATGCATCAATTCTTTCAGTTGGAATTTACCGTGCCACGAACTTAGTTTCTAACTCTGCAATTGTTGAGAAAATTGACTCCACTGATGAATGGATTCAACAACGCACTGGAATTGAATCTCGCAGATTCGCAGATAAGAACATATCTGTCGTTGACATGGGAACTGCAGCTGCAATACAAGCTATTGAGCGCGCCGGAATTAGCGCTGATGATGTTGATGTAGTGATTATGGCTTCGATTAGTTATCCGCATCAAACACCTAGCGGTGCATCAGGAATTGCCACCAACATTGGTGCACATAAAGCCGCGGCATTCGATTTATCCGCAGCATGTGCAGGATTTACTTATGGTGTTGGTCTTGCAAATGACTTAGTTCGCGGCGGCACTGCTAAACATGTTTTGGTAATCGGTGCCGAAAAGTTAAGTGATTTCACAAATCCAACAGACCGTGCAACAGCTTTCATTTTCGCAGATGGAGCCGGAGCTGTAGTTGTTGGCCCAAGTAAGGAGCAAGGAATTGGGCCAACTGCATGGGGCTCAGATTCTGATCAACGCGATGCCATCACCATGTCATCTTGGTTAGATTTTAAAGACACCGATGCTCCTGCTAACACCATTGCTTGGCCAGATATTGTTCAAGAAGGTCAAAGAGTGTTTCGCTGGGCAGTTTTCTCTGTGAGTAAAGCTGGAACCAAAGCAATTGAACTTGCGGGAATTACTCCAAGTGATTTGAAAGCCTTTGTGCCTCACCAAGCTAATTTAAGAATTATCGAATCAATGGCAAAAGATATGAAATTATCACCAGATGTTTTGATTGCAGATGACATTCGTACAAATGGAAATACCTCCGCTGCTTCGATTCCACTTGCAATGGATGCCTTACTGCAAGCACACCCTGAGATGCACGGCCAATTAGCGCTAATCATTGGATATGGCGCAGGTCTCGCATACGCAGCCCAAGTCGTGAAATTGCCCTAATTCAACCCCTATTACTCGAAAGTAATCCCTTTTACCCTGCACAATATCCACCTGACGCTCTCAAAGTAGCGAAGCGTTAATAGAACAAATACGAAAAGAGAAATATCAATGGCACTAAACGAAGCAGATGTACTTGCTG
>CAZUOG010000044.1:0-9243 GCA_964622225.1 uncultured Actinomycetes bacterium
TACATTGGTGATGATTCCGTTGGTTCAAAAGGAATTGGCCGACTTAATGTTTTAGATTTGCAGATTCAAATTCGCCGAATGCCAAAACCAATTATTGCGATGGTTGCCGGTTGGGCAATTGGTGGTGGACATGTTTTACACGTGGTTTGCGATCTAACTATCGCTGCAGAGAATGCAAAGTTTGGACAGACCGGACCAATGGTTGGTTCCTTCGATGGCGGTTATGGTGCTGGATTGCTGGCTCGCCATGTTGGCCAAAAGAAAGCACGCGAAATTTGGTTTTTAACTCGCTCTTATGATGCAAAAGAAGCTTTAGATATGGGACTTGTAAATACAGTGGTTCCGGTTAAAGAACTTGAAGCTGAGACAGTTCAGTGGGCGCGCGAGATGCTGCAGAACTCTCCGCTTGCTCTGCGTCTACTTAAAGCTGGATTAAATGCCGCAGATGATGGACTTGCAGGAGTACAACAATTAGCTGGAGATGCAACGCTGCTTTTCTACATGACTGAAGAAGGTCAAGAAGGCCGCGATGCATATAAAGAAAAACGCAAACCAGATTTCGGAAAATATCCAAAGCGTCCGTAATGCTTAATGAAATTCTTGCCACGCTGCAGGTTTTATCTTTACCAACTCGCACAAATTTTCGTTCAGTAACTGAACGCGAAGTAGCGCTTTTTAAAGGACCAAACGGCTGGGGAGAGTTTTCACCTTTTCTTGAATATGAAGCAGAAGAAGCATCCCATTGGTTAGGCGCGGGCATTGAAGCTGCATTTGGACAATTACCGCTTACAAATCGCGATGAAATAGAAATCAACGCAACTTTGCCATCTGTCGATATCAAAATTGATGTAGAGAAAATTTTAAGTTGGTATCCAGGAGCCAAAGTTGTAAAAATCAAAGTTGGTACTGATTTAGATCTTGATATTCAGCGAATCGAAAACGCGCTCGCAGTAAATCCAAATTACAAAATCAGATTAGATGTAAATGGCCTGTGGAACGTCAAGCAAGCCGAAGCTGCAGTTGGTCAGATCATTGATTGCGTCGGTATAGATAAGATTCAATACATTGAGCAGCCTGTTTCGACGATCGAAGAGCTAAGAGAATTAAATTTGCCAATTCCGGTTGTAGGCGATGAAGTAATTAGAAAAGCTACTGATCCATTCAAAGTTGAATTGAATGGGGCCGTAGATATTATGATGTTAAAAGTTTCTCCACTTGGTGGAATCAACCGAGCAATGGCAATCGCGGATCATCACAAATTGCCAGTTGTAGTTTCAAGCGCATTGGAATCTGCAGTCGGAATTTCGCATGGAATTAGATTGGCTGCGTCTCTTCCAGAATTGAATTTCGCTTGCGGTCTTGCAACGGGAAAACTTCTCACTCACGATGTTGCCGATATACCTGTTATTGATGGCCGCATGAAAGTTACCACTGTTAATCCAAGCGGATTATTAAATTATCAGGCTGCCCCAGAGCGCATCACTTGGTGGCAGAACCGTATTCGCGATAGTTTTGAAGTATGGCAAGCACGGAATTAGCACGAAAAGTCGTCCGTGACTTTATTGAGCATGGAATTACTGACTTTGTTTTAAGTCCTGGTTCTAGAAATGCGCCGCTGTCAATCGCTTTATATGAAGCGGAAGCCCGCGGCTTGATTGATTTACATATACGTATTGACGAACGCACTGCAGCATTTTTTGCATTAGGTATAACTAAATCAACACATCATCCTGCAGTTGTTGTTTGCACGAGCGGCACCGCAGTGGCCAATTACTATCCGGCATTCTTAGAAGCTCATCATTCAGATTTGCCCTTGATTGTGCTTAGCGCGGATAGACCAGAGAGGCTTCGTTTCACTGGAGCAAATCAAACTACCAATCAAGAAAATATCTTTAACTGCGGTCGCTTCTTTTCTGGTGATAAATATGAACTGCACGCAGACGGTCCTACTCATATCAATTTAGAGTTTGATGAACCTTTGCTCTCAGATGATAAATCTAATTGGTTAGCCAATTTAGAAGAAAAAGAATTAGTTGAAGCAGATGTCACAACAGAACTTTTTGAAGTACCTAGTGGTCGCGGAATTGTAATTGTGGGTCATGATGGAATTGATGTTGCTGAGTTTGCAGATAATCTTGGAGTACCGGTTATCGCAGAGAATCCGCTCAGTTATCCAGATGCGGTTACACATGCCTCACTATTTAGCGCAAAGTTAGAAATTGATTGGGCAGTGGTTGTTGGGCGCACAACTTTATCTAGAAGTACCAACGCGCTAATAGCTAAAGCAAAAGAGGTTTTTGTAATTGATCCACGCGCTGCGAAAGTTGATCCAAGACGTAGCGCCACCAAGATTTTCTCTGATGTACCAACAATTGTAGGAAACGCTGAAAGCTGGAAGATTGAAAGTGATTTCATTGAAATAGACGGTTGGAACGAACCCGCGGTGGCTCAATGTATTGCAGCAAATTTGCCTTATGGATCAACGCTTTATGTCTCTTCATCTAGACCTATTAGAGACTTAGAGGCATTCGCCGAACCGCGAGAAGGTGTTGAAGTATTCGCAAATCGTGGCCTTGCAGGAATTGATGGGAATATTTCAACAGCTCTAGGTATTGCCTCAAAACGTGAATGTACTTATGCGGTCGTTGGAGACTTAGCTTTCCTACATGATTTAACTGCTTTAGTTAATCAGGAGAACATAAAGCTAAAACTAATTGTCATCAACAATGATGGTGGAGGAATTTTCTCAACACTGCCTCAGGCAGGCGTTGCCGGATTCGAAAAAATCTTTGGCACACCCCATGGCCAAGATCTTTTTGAAATTGCCGGTGCTTTTAAATTACCGGTAACTGAAATCGATGATTTAAAGACTTTAAAACAATTCATGGATCCGCCAGTTGGATTTGAAATTGGCATCTTGCAAATGCCAAGCCGCGAAGAGAATGCGGCATTAATTAAAGAATTAGCGCAGCGCATTAATTATCGGTAAGAACTTAGCCTGACTTTCAGCAACTTCTTTTGCCGCATCTGAGCCAGCGACAATTCCGCAACCAGCAAATGCATGTACTTCTTTTCCGTTGATGAATCCACAGCGGAGCGCAATTCCTAATTCGCCATCACCTTTTGCATCGATCCAACCAATCGGACCTGCATATCGACGTCGGTTAATTCCTTCGATTCTTTTAATCAATTGTGCAGCTTTCGCAGTTGGAGTTCCACAAACTGCAGCAGACGGGTGTAGCTTTGAAAGAATTGAGAAAATATCAACGACTTTATGGCTCTCTTTAATTGCACCAGTTACATCTGTTGCCAAATGCATGACATTTGAAAGGTGTAATACGAACGGCGCGTCTGGCACGTTTGTAGATGCGCAAAATGGAGCCAGCGCATCAGCTACTGATCGCACTGCATATTCATGTTCTTCTAAATCTTTCGAAGAGCGTGCAAGCGAAGCTGCTAGCGCTAAATCTTTATCATCATCGCCGGTTTTGCTAATGGTTCCAGCAAGAACTCTAGAAACGACCATGGAATTACTTAAACGAATGAGTAATTCAGGGGTAGCGCCAACGAGTCCGTTATTTGAATAAACCCAAGTACCGGGATATTCCTTCGCTAAATTTCTGAGCACAGAGCGTGTATCAATTTCTGAATCAGCATCCGCGACGATTTCACGAGCTAATACAACTTTATCCAATGAATCTTCTTGAATTTCGGAGACTGCGCTACGCACTTTCTCTTTCCAGGATTCAATATCGCTTTCGCGCCATTTGATGCCAGGAAGTGGGTTTGCTTGTGCTCGTTCAATTAATCTCGGTTGCGGCTCATTACCAATCCAAGTAATCCAAGTTGATTGATTTCTTGTTCCTACAATGACTTTTGGAATAACAAGTTCACTCTCTTCATCTTCATCAAAAGAGAAAGAGGTAAACAAAACCGGACCAGTTCCAGGGCCATGCACTTCGTTATTTATTTCAAAAGTATCTAGTTGCTGATGCCACCAATTGCGAGCATCTTCAAAGCGATTTGCGCCCTTTACTTTTGTCGAAGCATGTAGGCCCCAACCAACTAAACCTTCACCGTTTCGAACCCAAGCAAATGGATTTAAATCAGGTAGCAACTCCAATAAAGGAAGATGTGCACCTAATCGAACTGAATTAACGTGTGCGGCCAACTACCTTCCAAACTGTTGGTAGAGATGTTCCTGCGATTGCAATCTTCAAAACTTCACCAAAGATAAATGGCTTAAGTCCTGCGCCAAATGTCCATACCCAATCTTTACCTGTGTAATGTTGCAACCAAATAAGTCCCAAGGTGAAGATAATTACATCGCCGATTAACATTGTGGTTACTGCGCTAATTAATTTCTGATCCCATTTGCGGCCAGCGAGCGCACCTAAAACCCAAGATGCCAAGAACATTCCAGCCAAGTAACCACCGGTTGGACCAACTAAACGTTCAATTCCATAACCATGGGCTGCGAAAACTGGTGCGCCAGCAAAACCTGCCAACAAGTAGAGCGCGAAAGTAGCGGTACCTAATGTTGCGCCATAAGCAGTTGCCAGAAGCAAGACACCAAGAGTCTGACCTGTTACTGGAACTGGCGAACCTGGAACCGGAATTGAAACTTGCGCCAAGAGCGCCAAGAAGAGCGCTCCGCCGGTAATTAGTAACGCTTTAGTTAAAGCAGAGCTTCTTGGCAAGATGGTGTTAGTTAAAGTTACTGACGACATTTTAAAAGTCTAACGCTTTGAGCGATTTACCCAAAAGTCAGGAATTAGGGCAAACTAAGCACCATGTCACGCGCAAATATGGATAAGAATCCTGATGAAGTCGCTGCAATGTTTGATGGCGTTGCAAAACGCTATGACCTCGTAAATGATTTATTGAGTTTGGGCCAGACAAAATCTTGGCGTCGCAAAACCACTGCCATTATTGCGCCAAAAGCTGGAATGGAGATTCTGGATTTAGCTGCAGGAACAGGTTCATCTTCAGTTCCACTAGCCCAAGCCGGCGCCAAAGTAATCCCGGCCGATTTCTCTGAAGGGATGTTAGATGCAGGACGTAAGCGCCACCCACATCTGCCATTTACCAAGGCCGATGCGCTAAATCTGCCTTTCGAATCTGGCCGCTTCGACGTTGTGACGATCTCTTTTGGCCTACGAAATACCGTAGATTTCGATAAAGCGCTGACCCAGATGCTTCGGGTGACTAAACCTGGCGGACGCTTGGTGGTCTGCGAATTTAGCCAGCCAACCTGGAAGCCATTTCGCGTTCTATACCTGAATTACTTGATGAAGGCGCTGCCAAAGATCGCCAAATGGACTAGCTCCAACCCGGATGCCTATGTCTACCTGGCCGAATCCATCCGAGCCTGGCCAAACCAAGAGGCGCTCGCTGCGCGAATCGAGGCTGCCGGCTGGCAGCGCGCCACCTGGAAGAACCTGACCTTCGGAATTGTTTCAGTTCACAGCGCTAGAGCTCCGCTTTAGTTTCTCGTATTTCCGCCTCACGCTTAGACTTCCAGCGTGAATCCATACGTGCCAATTTTGGTCATCGGCGCCATAGGTCTCGGCTTCGCAGCATTCTCTGTAGCAATCGCTGCCATCACCGGGCCAAAAAGATATAACCGAGCAAAGTTAGATCCATACGAGTGCGGCATTGAACCGTCGCCACAAGCTGCCGAAGGTGGGCGCTTTCCAGTTAAGTACTTTTTAACTGCAATGCTCTTCATCATCTTCGATATTGAAATTGTTTTTCTTTATCCATGGGCAGTGACCTTTGATCAACTTGGTTTATTTGGACTTGTAGAAATGATTCTTTTCATCGGAACCGTATTCGTTGCATATACATATGTGTGGCGTCGCGGTGGATTGGAATGGGACTAGTATGAAAATAAACGCTAGTGGTTTTGAAGTGAGGAACTAGTGGGTCTAGAAGAAAAATTACCTTCAGGCTTTTTATTAACTACCGTTGAAGGACTTGCAAATTATATGCGCAAGTCATCGGTATGGCCTGCAACTTTCGGCCTTGCATGTTGTGCAATCGAAATGATGGCAGTTGGTTCTGCTGCTAAATATGACATTTCGCGTTTTGGTATGGAACGATTCTCAGCAACACCACGTCAAGCAGACTTGATGATTGTTGCTGGTCGACTTTCAAACAAGATGGCTCCAGTGCTTCGACAGATTTATGATCAAATGCCAAATCCAAAATGGGTTATTGCAATGGGTGCCTGCGCATCTTCAGGCGGAATGTTTAATAACTACGCAATCGTGCAAGGTGTAGATCACGTAGTTCCGGTAGATATTTATTTGCCTGGATGTCCTCCTCGCCCAGAAATGTTGTTGGATGCAATTTTGAAATTGCATGAAAAGATTGGCGAATCAAAGCTTGGTGTAAATCGCGAATCAATCATCAAGGAAGTAGAAGCAGCAGCAATGGCTGCAATTCCAACTCATGCGCAGAAAGGACTTCTAGCATGAGCGAGAACCAAGGAATGTTTGGTGTTTCAGGCACTGGCGATACCTCTGGATATAGCGGTCTAGTACGCGTACAAGCGACTCCTGGTTCATCCGAGCGCCCATATGGCGGATATTTTGATGAAGTTACAGATGATTTAGAGCGCGCATACCCAGAGTTTGTAGATGCAATTGAAAAAGTTGTTGTTGATCGTGGCGAACTAACTCTTCATGTAAAGCGTGAAAAGTTAGTTGATGTTGCCCGAGTACTGCGCGATAAATTGTTATTTGAAATGTGCATGGGCGTAAATGGAGTTCACTATCCAAACGAATCTGGTCGTGAACTTCATGCGGTTTATCCATTGTTATCAATTACAAACAACCGCCGAATTCGTCTAGAAGTTGCTTGCCCTGATTCAGATCCGCACATCCCATCTCTTGTAGAAGTTTGGGCGGGCAATAACTGGCACGAACGTGAAACATTTGACATGTTCGGAATTATTTTCGACGGGCATCCCGCTCTTACTCGCATCTTGATGCCAGATGATTGGCAAGGTCATCCGCAAAGAAAAGATTACGCACTTAACGGAATCAATGTTGAGTACAAGGGTGCGTCCGCTCCAGCTCCTGATAATCGAAGGGCATATAACTAATGACTACCTTTGATCCGTACGCATCATCACGCGAAACCACCGAAGGAACTGTTTACTCAGTAACCGGTGGCGATTGGAACGATTTAATTTCTGAAATCGGTTCTCAGAAAGATGAAAAAATTGTCGTCAACATGGGTCCACAACACCCATCGACTCACGGAGTGCTTCGTCTAGTTCTCGAACTAGAGGGCGAAACTGTCTCTGAAATCCGTTGCGGCATCGGCTACTTACATACTGGTATTGAGAAGAACACTGAATTTCGTACTTGGACTCAGGCAACAACTTTCGTTACTCGTATGGATTATTTGTCACCGATTTTCAATGAAACTGCATATTGCCTTGGCGTTGAAAAACTACTTGGAATTACAGATCAGATTCCAGAGCGTGCATCAGTAATTCGCGTAATGATGATGGAATTAAATCGAATTTCATCTCACATGGTTGCGCTTGGAACAGGTGCACTAGAACTTGGTGCAATGGCACCTATGTTTAATGCATTCCGTGAACGTGAAAAGGTGCTTTCCACATTTGAAAAGATCACTGGACTTCGTATGAACATGGCTTACATCCGTCCAGGCGGAGTACAGCAAGATCTACCTGTAGGCACCGTTCAATATGTTCGTGATCTTGTAAAAGATTTACGAATTCATCTAAAAGATAATTCAGATCTTTTAGTTGGTAACACCATTTGGATGAAACGTACCGAAGGTATTGGTTATTTAGATCTTGCAGGCTGCACAACTCTCGGAGTCACAGGACCAATTCTTCGTTCTGCAGGTTTACCTTGGGATCTACGTAAAGTTCAACCATATTGTGGTTATGAAAATTATGACTTCGATGTAGTAACTGCAGATACTGCAGATGTTTATGGTCGTTTCTTGGTTCGCGTAAACGAATTAGAACAATCACTTCGAATCATCGAACAAGCTTGCGATAAGTTGGACAAACTTGATGGTCAACCAGTGATGGTTGCAGATAAGAAGATTGCTTGGCCAGCACAACTTGCAGTTGGTGCAGATGGCATGGGTAACTCGCTAAATCACATCCGCGAAATCATGGGTTCTTCAATGGAATCTTTGATTCACCACTTCAAGTTAGTTACTGAAGGTTTCCGTGTTCCAGCAGGTCAGGCATATGCAGCAGTCGAATCACCTCGCGGTGAACTTGGAGCTTATGTTGTATCTGATGGTGGAACTCGTCCATATCGCGTTCATTTCCGTGAACCATCATTTAATAATTTGCAATCAACATCAGCTATGTGCGAAGGCTCAATGGTCGCGGACATCATCGGTGCAGTTGCATCAATCGATCCAGTTATGGGAGGAGTTGATCGCTAATGTTTAATAACGAAGATCTTGCAGTAATAGATGCAATTATTTCTCGCTATCCACGTAAGCGCTCTGCAATCATGCCGTTGTTGCACTATGTGCAATCAAAGGCAGGTTATGTCACTAACGAAGGCATCGAATTGATTTCTCAGAAGTTAGAAATCGAAACCGCTGAGGTGACTGCAGTATCGACCTTCTATACCCAGTATTTAAAGCATCCAGCTGGCGAATATCACGTAGGCGTTTGTATCAACACTTTGTGTGCAGTTATGGGTGGAGATGCAATTTGGGAGAGCGTTACAGAACATCTTGGAATTGGTAATCATGAAGTTACCGCGGATGGAAAAGTTTCTTTGGAACGAATTGAATGTAACGCAGCATGTGATTACGCACCTGTAGTTATGGCTAACTGGGAGTTCTACGACAACATGACTCCACAGAAAACAAAAGACTTGGTTGACGGTGCACGAAATGGAAATCCACCTGCACCAACACGTGGTCCAAAGAAGCTTCCAACATTTAAAGAGAACTCAAGAGTTCTAGCTGGTTTAGATGATGGACTTGCAAACGAAGGTGTTTCAGCTGGTGAAGCAACATTGCTTGGTTTGAAGTTAGCTAAGGAGGGCAAGTAAATGTTAAAGCCTGTTCTTAGTGCATATTGGGATGAACAAGATTCATTCACAATTGATGGTTACAAGCGCCATGGTGGTTACGACGCAGCTAAAAAAGCGTTGGGCATGGATGCTGATGCAGTTATTCAATTAATTAAAGATTCTGGATTACGTGGTCGCGGTGGAGCAGGAT
>CAZUOG010000045.1:0-9089 GCA_964622225.1 uncultured Actinomycetes bacterium
TCTGCAAGCAAGCGCATTGATTCATGATGATTTAATGGATGGTTCAGATACACGTAGAGGAAAACCTGCGATTCATAAACAATTTGGTGATGCGGCAGCAATTTTAATTGGCGATTTAGCTCTTGTGTGGAATGAAGAAGCTCTGCATGATTCCGGCTTAGAATCTAAAGAGGTAAATTCAATTCATGACATCATGCGTACTGAGTTGATGGCTGGACAATTCTTGGATGTTTATGAACAGACTCAAAATAGTTTCAGCATTGAGAGATCGCTAAAAATTGCGCGTTATAAATCTGGTAAATACAGCATCGAACGTCCATTACATTTTGGCGCGGCGCTGGCAAAACCGACGAATGTTGAAAGTTATTACAACATTTATTCAGAGTACGGGCTTCCTTTAGGTGAGGCATTCCAACTAAGAGATGATTTACTTGGTGTTTTCGGAGATCCTTCAGAAACTGGTAAACCAGCAGGTGATGATTTACGCGAAGGTAAGCGCACTGCCCTAGTTGCATACGCTCACGATCGCGGAGATGCTGCCACCAAGAAACTTATTGAAACCAAATTAGGCACATCCAATATTGATGGATTAGCTGATGCCATATTAAATAGTGGTGCAGTTACACACGTGGAAGATTTAATTGAGAAACTATCTGAAGCAGCATTGGATGCCATTGAACGAGATGAGATAAATCAAAACGCGAAAACAATGTTAATTGAGATGGTTTCGCTAGTAACAAAGCGAACGCGATAGAGTTCGCCTAACAAACGCGGGAGCCAAAAGTTGGCTGAGAGGACCTCAAGAGGTCGACCGCTTTACCGGTTCGATAATGCGAACCAGGGAGGAATAACATGGTCACCTTCTTTACAGCTTGGGGTTACGACGTAACTTATTTGGAGTTTGTAGCAGCGCTAACAAGCGCCATCGGCGTTTGGTATGGAACTACTACAAAACGAGTTACTTGGCCTTGGTGGATTATTTCAAGTGCACTCTACGGAATATTTTTCTGGCAAGTTGATCTAATTGCCTCTGCTTTATTGCAGGTAGTTTTTATTGCAGCTGGAATTTGGGGATGGTTTGGTTGGGGGCCGAAGGGTGCAAAGCCAGGAAGATTAAATAATCGTGATCGCGCACTTTGGCTACTTGTACTTGTAATTTCTTGGTTGGCATTTACCCCTTGGTTACATCACATTGGCGCTGCAGCGTATAGAACTGATGCCTTAATCTTTTTAGGTTCTGTAATTGCTCAAGTAATAATGGTTTATGAAAAGTATGAAAACTGGCCGCTTTGGTTTGCAGTTGATGCGCTAGCAACAATCGAATATGCATATTTGAAATATTGGTTTACTGCGCTTCTCTATTTAGCTTTCACCGGCATTGCTGTTATTGGTTGGGTCAGATGGTTACGAATCCACAAATCATTCTTATAGACGGACCTGCCGGATCTGGGAAAACTACACTTTCACTAAAACTTCAGCGCGAGTTTGGGGCGAATATAAATTGCCAAGTCATTCACCTTGATGATCATTACAACGGTTGGGATGAAGCTCTCGGATCAGAATTAACCCAAACCTTGAATCTAGTTATCTCAAATTTCCTATTTGGATTGCCTTCAGAAATAGAGACTTTCAACTGGTATAAAGCGAAATTTGAAGGACGTAAGCAAATTGAACCTGGTGATGTTTTAATAATTGAGGGCGTTGGCGCTGGCCAAAGTTCAATTCGAGAACGCGCCACCTCGCTTTATTGGGTAGAAACCGATTCCGATATAGCACTTAAGAGAGTGCTAGATCGTGATGGCCAAGAGTACGAAGAACGGATTCGCACCTGGCAAATGCGTGAAGCTAAGCACTTTAAGGAAGAACGCACCCGCGAATTCGCGGATTTCATAATCTCCACCGCCTAAAATCCACTCCGTGAGTGATCTAAGCGGCGAATTAATCGACACCCGCTACGAACTCATCCGCATTTTGGCCAATGGCGGCATGGGCACTATTTACGAAGGTCTTGATACTCGACTTGATCGTAAAGTTGCCGTGAAAATTATGCACCCGCATTTAGCGCAGGATGAAGAATTTATTTCTAGGTTTATCCGCGAAGCAAAGGCAGCCGCATCACTTTCTCACCCGAACATTGTTAACGTGATGGATCAAGGTTGGAATCAATCAGGAATTCCAGCTGTCTTTTTAGTTATGGAATTGGTCGAGGGCCAAACTTTACGAGAACTTATCGCTTCCAAAGGATCGTTCACGGTAAACGAAACTATTAATTACTTATCGCCCGTTGTAAGTGCTCTTGCCGCTGCTCACCAAATTGGAATAGTTCATAGAGATATCAAGCCGGAGAACATTTTGATTTCGAACGATGGGCGAATAAAGATTGCAGATTTCGGTTTGGCTCGAGGTACTAATTTGGGACAAACCATGACGGCAGAGGCGAGCGTTATTTTAGGTAGCGTCTCGTACCTATCACCTGAACAAGTGCAACGTGGAATTTCAGATGCTCGTAGCGATATTTATTCAGTTGGCGTTATGGCATTTGAAATGTTAACTGGAAGACGTCCGCATATAAGTGATTCACCTATGCAAATTGCATATCTACATGTGAATGAAGATATTCCAAAAGTCAGCAGCAAAGGTATCAAATTACCGAAAGATTTAGATGAACTGATTTTTGCAGCAACTTCTAGAAACCCAGACGATCGGCCAAAAGATGCCATTGCATTTTCAAATGCACTAAGAAATATGCAAATTAAATTTGATCCTTCTAAAAAACAGATGAGTCTCGAGCTCGACCTTCCAGTTCGCAAGGAATCACCTAAACCTGCAAAGAAAAAGAAAGAAGTTGCAATTGAGGAAGAGGCTACGACAGAGGTAACCAAGCCTCTAAAAGTTAAGCGCGAAAAAGAGCCGAAGGAAAAGAATCCGCGGAGAAAGTTCGGCAAGGTGGCGTTGATTCTGGCGATCGCGCTTGGATTTGGTGGTTGGTGGACAATGATTGGTCCAGGAGCACGAGTAACAGTTCCTTCCATGGTTGGCGGAACTATTACGGATGCGGATCGTTTGCTTAAACCAGTTGGCTTGACTTCGGAAGTTACCAAACAAGAATTCTCGGAAGATGTGGCAAAAGGCGTAATTATTTCAACAGACCCTGCGGCTGGAGCAAAAGTAAAAGAAGCGAGCGTGGTTCACTTAACTTTATCTAAAGGTCCAGAGCGTTACACAATTCCTAGCGTCTCTCAATTAACAGCTGAAGCTGCAACTAAATTATTAAATTCAATTCCAATTGCAACGCCTGTAGTTGATGAAGTCTTTAATGACAAAACCCCAAAAGGTTATGTAATTGGCACTGATCCAGCATCTGGCACTCAAGTAAAGCGCGGAGCTGGAATACGTTTAATTGTTAGTAAAGGTATCGAGCAAATCGCTTTAGTAAATTTCTCAAACAAATCTGGCGAAGAAGCTATCAATACTCTAACTGATACTGGATTTAAAGTTTCACCGAAATATGTTTATAGCGAGACAGTGCCACTTGGCGCAGTCGTTTCACAGAGCCCATCTGAAGCCAAGGATTATCCAAAGGGCACCGCGGTTTCATTAATTATTTCTAAGGGATCGGCATACGTCTTTATACCTAATGTTTACTCACTATCTGAAACAAAAGCTAAATCAATTCTTACCTCGCTTGATTTACAAGTAACAGTCAAGCGAATGGGCACAAAAGCTGTAAAGCAGGTAACTGCACTCTCACCAAAAATCGGAAGTAAAGTCCTTCGTGGCAGCAAGGTCACTATCACTGTAGGGTAGGGTGATGCCTAAGTTACCTCGCATCGGAGCCCACACCCCGACCTCTGGTGGCATGGCCAAGCGATCTCTTGGATATGCCGAAACCATTCAGGCTGAAGTAATTCAAGTATTTACATCGAATCCTCGTGGCTGGGCGATGCCCGAGCCAAATCCAGCAGCTGATGAAGATTTTAAAATTAAAGCTGCGGCAATGGATGTCACAACTTACGTTCATGCGCCATTCTTGATTAATTTAGGTTCTCCGACTGAAGGTACTTATAAGAATTCATTGGCTTCTACTGCTTATTCTCTAAAGCGTGGCAAAGATATCGGTGCGCTTGGAGTAGTTATTCATACTGGATCAGCTGTCGATGAAGGCCATGTTGAAAAAGCATGGCAACAAATTCATAACGGGATGATGCCGATTCTTGAGGCGCTTCCTGATGATGGCCCTTCCCTGCTTCTTGAACCAACTGCCGGCCAAGGCCAATCACTGGTTAAGAAACTTGATGATTTAGAACATTACTTGAAAGCGCTCGAGTATCACCCAAAGGTGGGAATTTGTTTAGATACCTGCCATGTATTTGCTGCTGGACATGACATCTCCAAAAAAGGTGGCATGACCGAAACTTTAGATCTCTTGGTTCAAATTGCTGGTGCCGAGCGTTTCCAATTAGTTCACGCAAATGATTCCATGGATGTTTGTGGCGCGCTAAAAGATCGCCATCAGAATATTGGCGATGGTTATATTGGCGTAGATGCTTTCAAAGAGATGTTTAAACATCCTGCAATCTCAAATGCCCCTTTGATTCTTGAAACTCCTGGCGAAGAACCAGAACACGGCAAAGAAGTCGCGCTCCTGAAGAAACTGCGCGGATGAAACATAAAGTAGCTTCATGGCTGCTACTTGCAGTTGCCATGTCATGGGGTTTGGCATTCGTGACCATGAAAGATGCTCTCGGTCGCCAATCGGTAAATAGTTTCCTTTTTTACAGATTCGCACTTGCCGCTCTTGCTCTGGTAATTATTCACCCGCAGATATTTAAGAAACTAGATAAAGACATCGTTAAGCATGGTGGAATTACGGGGCTCTTTCTCGCCGCGGGATTTATTTTTCAAACATATGGTTTAGATATGACAGGCGCAGCAGTTACTGGATTTATCACTGGTTTATATGTAGTGGCTACGCCTCTTTTCGAACAATTCTTTGGTGGCCGCAAACTTGGACGAACTGTTTGGCTTTCAATTGCAATTGCCACTACTGGACTTGGACTTCTCTCATTAAAGGGATTCTCTGTTGGAATCGGAGAACTTTTGGTTCTAATTAGCGCACTCTGCTACACCGGCCAAATCATTGGTTTAAGTAAATGGAGTGAAGGCCGAGATGTGTGGACCATGACATTTATGCAGATTATTGTGGTTGCATTTATAACTGGAATTGCCTCGGTGCTAGAAGGATTCCAATCTCCTCCTGATTCTGGTGTTTGGGGGGTAATTGTATTTACTGCAATAGTTTGCACGGTCACTGCCTTCGTAGTTCAAACTTGGTCACAAGCAATTTTGGAATCTACTAAAGCAGCTGTGATCATGACGATGGAAGTCGTATTTTCTGCACTCTTTGCAGTTACATTAGGAGGCGAAGTCCTATCTCTTCGCACTTTAATCGGTGGCGTATTGGTAGTAATCTCTATGTACACAATTGTCTTTCACGAAGGTGCTAAACATTGAGCCAGAAAATGATTGATTTACGTTCAGACACGGTTACCAAGCCATCTAAAGCAATGCTCGAAGCAATGATGGTATCTCCTGTAGGTGATGACGTTTATGGCGATGATCCCACGGTAAATGCGCTCGAAGAACGCGTAGCATCAATGTTTGGTAAAGAGGCTGGTTTGTTTGCTCCAACAGGTTCTCTTTCAAATCAACTCGGAATTAGATTGTTAGTAAAACCAGGCGAAGAGCTAATTCTCGATCAGACCGCCCATATCGCAAGAGCCGAATTAGGAGCAGGTGCCGCTTTTAGCGGAATTACAACTCGAACTTTCCCATCAATGCACGGCAAATTGAGTGCTCAAACTGCGCTTGATTTGGCACATCCTGATGCCGGACCGTATTTAGTTTCGACAAAAGCAATTGCAGTTGAAGATACTCATAATTTCGGTGGCGGCACAGTTCAATCAATTGATGAGATTAAAAAATTGCATTTGGGTGCTAAAGATATGA
Organism: uncultured Actinomycetes bacterium; assembly: GCA_964622225.1. GTDB lineage: Bacteria > Actinomycetota > Actinomycetes > Nanopelagicales > Nanopelagicaceae > ZLKRG08. The sequence continues at coordinate 6,010 of CAZUOG010000045.1, forward strand.
ACTTAACCCTGCATATGGATGGCGCACGAATTTGGAATGCGCATGTTGCATCTGGTACTGCTCTATCTGAATATGCAAAATATTTTGACACTATGAGCGTCTGTTTCTCTAAAGGCTTAGGCGCCCCAGTCGGTTCAATGCTTCTATCTACTAAAGAGAGAATTTTGGAAGCGCGAATCTGGCGTAAGCGATATGGCGCAGGAATGCGTCAAATAGGCATTTTGGCTGGCGCAATTAATTACGCGCTGGATCACAATATTGAAAGATTGAAAATCGATCACGACCAAGCTGCCAAAATCGCGGCAGCTTGTGGCTTACCGAAACCAGATACAAATATTGTGGCTTTAGATGTTTCAAAATTCCCATTTGATGCGGCTCAATATGCAAATATTTTGAAAGAAAATGGTGTACTTGCTGGGGCGCTTGGAAAGAATTTCGTGCGTTTAGTTACTCATATGGATTTAACAAACGATGATGTTGATCAGGTTTGTGAAATCTTAAAGCGCACCCTCGTGGCGTAATAGCCACTCTTTTTTTCCTAAACCATAAGCATAATTACCAAGGTTGCCGCCGGTTTTAACGATTCTGTGGCAAGGCACAACCAAAACAATTGCATTTTTTGCACAAGCACTTCCGGCAGCTCGAACCGCAGCTGGAGAACCAGCACGATCTGCTAATTCAGCATATGAAATAGTGCCTTTAACTTTTCGCATAGCTTTCCATGCAGCTTGCGAAAAAGTTGCGCCAGGCTGAAGAACTTTAATTCCATTGATTGCAGAAATGTCTCCATCAAAATAATCTTTTAGAAGTTCCGTGATGATTGGGATCTTCTTTACTGATTCGATTTTATGACCTGCGTAATCAGGATGAAGAGATTCTTTTGCAGCTTTAAAGGTGCTCAAATTGGCGGCCAGCAAAATTGAGCCATCAGCGATTAAATTGATGCCACCGATTGGTGATTCAAAAGTACTAGAGAGTAAAGCCACCTGCAAAAATTAGCGGTCGCGCAACATCTCCGCAACCAGGAATGCAAGTTCTAATGATTGAGTGTGGTTAAGTCGAGGATCGCAAGCAGTTTCATAGCGTGAAGCTAAATCTTCTGCGGAAATCTTTGCGCCTCCTCCTAAACATTCAGTTACATCATCACCGGTTAACTCGATATGCACTCCTCCAGGATGTGTACCTAAAGCTTTATGTACTTCAAAGAAGCCTTTAACTTCTTCCATTACATCTTCAAATTGGCGAGTTTTGTAGCCAGTTGACGACTCAAATGTGTTGCCATGCATGGGATCGCAAACCCAAAGAACCTTTGCACCTGATTTTGTAACTCCATCAACCAATGCAGGTAGCGCTTCACGGATTTTTCCGGCGCCCATACGTGTAATAAAAGTTAAACGTCCAGGTTCTCGATTTGGATCAAGCTTGTCGATTAAACGAAGCGCATCATCAACAGTGGACTTTGGTCCAAGCTTTACTCCAATTGGATTTCTAACTTTTGAGGCGAATTCGACATGTGCGCCATCTAATTGGCGTGTACGTTCGCCAATCCAAATGAAGTGACCTGATACATCATATGGATCTCCGGTACGAGAATCGATTCGTGTTAGCGCCTTTTCGTATTCCATGATTAAAGCTTCATGGCTTGAGAAGAATTCAACAGTCTTGAATTGATCTGGATCTACTCCAGCTGACTTCATGAAATCAAGTGCGCGACCAATTTCAGTTGCCATTGCTTCGTATCGAGCAGCATATGCGTTATCTTTAACGAAGCCCTTATTCCAATCATGCACTTTACGTAAATCTGCAAAACCACCTTGGGTGAATGCTCGAACTAAATTCAGTGTTGCAGCTGAAGTGTTGTAAACCTTTACCAAACGCTGCGGATCTGGGCGACGCGCTTCAGGTGTAAATGCCAAATCATTAACTGCATCTCCGCGGTAAGCCGGAAGTGTTACATCTCCGCGAGTTTCGGTGTCTGAAGAACGTGGCTTTGCAAACTGACCTGCCATACGTCCAACTTTGATAACCGGCATTGATGAGTAGTACTGCAAAATCGCAGCCATCTGCAATATTGTTTTAATACGATCTCGAATTGAATCTGCAGTCGCGGATGCAAAAGTTTCTGCGCAATCTCCGCCTTGTAACCAAAATGCTTTACCTTCTGCAGCTTGCGCAATGTGGCTCTTTAAATCATCGCATTCGCCTGCGAAAACTAAAGGTGGATAGCTCTTTAACTCTTTAACCGCCGTCGCCAATTCATCAGCAGGCCATTGAGGCTGCTGAGCAGCAACAAGAGATTCGTTAAATAAGCTATCCACGTTTAAGTTGTTAGACATTAGGAAAGTGTAACTAACCGAAGAAGATCTCCGCTTCCTTATAAAGTTCCACTGGAACGGTCTTCAACTTCTCTGTAGCTGAAGCAAGTGGCACTCGGACAATGTTTGTTCCATGAAGTGCAACCATCTTGCCCCAATCGCCTTCTGATGCAGCAGTAATTGCCTGTAGACCGAAACGAGTAGCAAGTACGCGGTCAAAAGCAGTCGGTGAACCTCCGCGCTGGATATGACCAAGAACTGATGTGCGAGCTTCTTTGCCGGTCTTCTCTTCAATCTGCTGTGCTAGCCAATCGCCAATACCTGAAAGCTTTACATGGCCGAAAGCATCAAGAGTTTGATCCTTTGTAACCATATCGCCATCTTGAGGAATTGCGCCTTCTGCAATCACGATGATTGGTGCATATGACTGCTTGAAACGAGATTCAACCCATTCGCAAACCTTGTCAACTGAGAACTTAACTTCTGGAATCAAGATACAAGCTGCGCCGCCTGCAATACCTGAATGTAGAGCGATCCAACCTGCGTGACGGCCCATAACTTCAACAATTAATGCGCGGTGGTGTGATTCCGCTGTTGTGTGTAGTCGATCAATTGCTTCAACTGCAATGTTTACAGATGTATCAAAACCAAATGTGTAATCAGTGTTATTTAGATCGTTATCAATTGTCTTTGGAACGCCAATTACTTTTACGCCAAGTGCATCAAGCTTTGTAGCAACACCAAGAGTGTCTTCGCCACCGATTG
>CAZUOG010000046.1:0-8347 GCA_964622225.1 uncultured Actinomycetes bacterium
GCTGATGCAGTGAAGGTAACCCTCGGACCTCGCGGACGAAACGTCGTGCTTGAGAAGAAGTGGGGAGCTCCAACAATCACCAACGATGGCGTTTCAATCGCTAAAGAGATCGAACTTGATGATCCTTACGAGAAAGTTGGCGCAGAGCTAGTTAAGGAAGTCGCAAAGAAGACAGATGATGTGGCAGGCGATGGCACAACTACTGCAACTGTTCTGGCACAAGCACTTGTTCGTGAAGGTTTACGAAATGTTGCTGCAGGTTCAAACCCAATGGGAATCAAACGTGGCATCGAAAAGGCTGTAGCTGCAGTTACAGATGAACTTTTGAAGATGGCTAAGAATGTCGAAACTAAAGATCAGATTGCAGCAACTGCATCTATCTCTGCTGCAGACACCACAATCGGCGAAATGATTGCCGAAGCAATGGATAAGGTCGGCAAAGAGGGCGTGATCACAGTTGAAGAGTCAAATACTTTTGGTCTTGAACTCGAACTAACTGAAGGTATGCGCTTTGATAAAGGTTACATCTCTCCATACTTCGTAACAGATACAGATCGTATGGAAGCAGTTCTAGAAGATGCATATGTTTTGATTGCAAATTCAAAGATTTCAAATATCAAAGATATGTTACCAATCCTTGAAAAGGTAATGCAGACAGGTAAGCCTCTTGCAATCATCGCTGAAGATGTTGAAGCAGAAGCGCTCGCAACTCTTGTTGTTAATAAGATTCGCGGCAACTTCCGCTCTGCAGCAGTTAAGGCTCCTGGCTTTGGTGATCGCCGTAAGGCAATGCTTCAAGACATTGCAATCCTTACTGGTGCAACTGTTATTTCAGAAGAAGTTGGCCTAAAGCTTGATGCCGCAGGACTTGAACTTCTTGGTCGCGCACGTAAAGTTGTGATTTCTAAGGATGAAACCACAATCGTTGAAGGTGCTGGCGATGAAGGACAAATAAAGGGCCGCGTAACTCAAATTCGTCAGGAAATTGAGAAGGCTGATTCAGATTACGATCGTGAAAAACTACAAGAGCGCCTAGCAAAACTTGCAGGTGGCGTTGCAGTTATCAAAGCTGGTGCAGCAACTGAAGTTGAACTTAAAGAGCGTAAGCACCGCATCGAAGATGCAGTTCGTAACGCAAAGGCTGCAGTTGAAGAAGGCATCGTCGCTGGTGGTGGCGTTGCGTTAATTCAAGCTGGTGCAAAAGTTTTTCCTAACTTAAAGTTGCAAGGCGAAGAAGCTGTCGGTGCAAAGATTGTTGAAGCAGCAATCGAAGCGCCACTAAAGCAGATCGCAGCTAACGCAGGTCTTGAAGGTGGAGTTATCGTAGAAAAGGTACGTCACCTCGAACCAGGTCATGGTCTAAATGCAGCAACTGGTGAATATGTCGACATGATTAAGTCAGGCATCATTGATCCAGCCAAGGTAACTCGTTCAGCGTTACAGAATGCCGCATCAATTGCAGCTCTCTTCCTAACAACCGAAGCAGTTATTGCAGATAAGCCAGAGAAGACACCAGCAATGCCAGCAGGCGCTGGTGGCGACATGGACTTCTAAACTTTCTAGAGTCTAAACTTCTTACATGTCATTTAACGCAAGCGATCTAGCTCTTAGCGCTGCGCAGGAAACTGCCGGCGCGAAAGAGCTGGTTGGTGCGTTTGTAAGTGTTGAATATGATGACGAATATCGCTTAGCAAATTATCTTTTCGAATCTAAATTACCTGGATACAACGGATGGCGTTGGTCTGTAACCATTGCAAAAGTTGATGATTCATCACCGGCAACTGTGTGCGATGTGGTTGCAATTCCAGGACCAGATTCTTTGCTGGCGCCGAAGTGGATTCCATATGCAGATCGCTTACAACCAGGTGATGTTGGAGTTGGAGATATTGTTCCAAGCCAACCTGATGACCCTCGTTTAGTTCCAGGATTTGCGGCTATTCCTCAAGATGAAGAACTTGATCCAACACAGCTCTGGGAATTAGGTCTCGGTCGTTTACGAGTCTTATCCATTGAAGGTCGCGACCAAGCAGCAAATCGTTGGTATGACGGCGATCGTGGACCAAATGCAGCAATCGCAAAGAGCGCACCAAAGCCTTGCGGTTCATGCGGATTCTTCTTGCCAATTGCAGGCTCATTGCGAAGCGCTTTCGGCGTATGCGCAAATGCAATCTCTCCCGAAGATGCGAAGGTGGTATCCGTAGATCACGGATGCGGCGCACATTCGGAAGCGACCGTATAAATCGTTAGGTTAGAATTTCCCTCTCAATTCGCAAATCAAAGGAGCTCGCTATGCCAACAGGTAAAGTGAAGTGGTTCAGCCTGGAAAAGGGCTTTGGATTCATCGAATCCGATGAAGGCGAAGATGTTTATTTAGCAGCAACTGCGCTGCCAGAAGGCGTAACCACTGTAAAACCAGGCACCAAGCTTGAGTTTGGCGTTGCTGATGGTCGTCGCGGTCCGCAGGCTCTTTCAGTTCGAGTAATTGAAGCACCTACATCTCTTGCCGCTTCTTCACGCGCTGCAACAGATGATTTGGCATCAATTATCGAAGATTCAATCAAGATTTTGGATCGCGTTGGCAACAACATTCGCCGCGGTAAGTATCCAACAGCTGTAGAAGCGCAACGTGTTGGCAAAGTTCTTCGTGGCATTGCGCAGCAAATTGAAGACAACGCTTAAGAACTTCGGAAAAAAATTCGCCAAACTTTGGCGAAAATTGCCGCACCCATTACGTTGGTTAACCGTTGCAACTGTTGGAATTACATTGGTTGTACTTGGAATTATTTTCTTGGTGTTGCCAGGTCCAGGTATTCCATTAATAATCGCAGGTCTTGCAATATTAGCAACTGAATTTGCATGGGCAGAAGTTTTACTTAATCGCACCAAACACCATGTAAATAACGCAGTCAAGAAAGTAAAGAAGAAAAAGTCTTAAAGTCCGCTTCGACGATCTCTACGAATCGAATAAGGAATTCCAATAATTCCAAGCGAAATTCCCACTAAACAAGTCCAAAAGAACTTTGCATCTGCGTTCATTAATAAACCTATGACTGCAGCCACAATCCAGGCAAATATGCCCATCAAGATGACCGCGACGGTCTTAAATCTCATAGAGCCAGTGTATTCTCACCTTAATGTTTTCTCGAAGTTTTAATCGAATTGCTCCAGAAGGAAATTGGAGAGCTCTGCGCCATCGTAATTTTCGAATTCTTTATGGTGGAGCAATTCTTACAAATATCGGTACTTGGGCGCAGAGAATCGCTCAGGATTGGTTGGTACTCGAACTAACTAACAACAATGGATTCTATTTAGGAATTGTCACCGCACTCCAATTCTTACCAGTCATGCTTCTAAGCATGCAAGGTGGCGTACTGGCCGATAAGGTAAATAAGAAAAAAGCCCTAATTTTTACTAATTTAGGCAGTGCCATTTCCGCACTTGCTCTTGGTGCTTTAGTGATTTCAAATCATGTGACGATGAATTATGTTTACTTACTTGCAGTTGCGCTTGGTATTTTCAGCGCGGTTGATGCACCTATCAGATCAAGTTTTATTGTAGAAGTGGTCGGTAAACCAGATTTAACAAATGCAATGGGTTTAAATAGTGCTAACTTCCACTTCGGTAGATTAATTGGACCAACTGTTTCTGGCTTTTTAATTGCCGGATTTGGTACTGGCCCATCATTCATCATCAATGGTGTTTCATTTTTGATAATTATGTTTTCATTTATGGTAGTTCGCGATGAAGAATTGCATGAACAGGAAATTCAGGAAACCGATGGAACGTTAAAGGAAGCTTTTAATTACATTAAGAGACGTCCTGATATACAGATGATTCTAATTACTATTTTCTTTGCAGCAAATTTCGGTCTGAATGCTCAGATATTCAATGCTCTAATGGCCACAAAAGAATTTCACAAAGGAGCTGCCTCATACGGAATTTTAGGAACGGCAGTAGCAGTTGGAACTCTTACCGGCGCATTGATTTCTGCACGAATTGATAGAACTAAACGCCCGATGTTTGTTCCTTTAGCAGCCATGAATTTCTCTGTTTGGGTTTTGGCACTTGCAATTGCGCCAACTTATTTGGTTTATGCATTACTCCTGCCAATTAATGGTTTTAGCGCGCTGACCACCATGATTTCTGCGAATACTTATATTCAAGCAAACTCTGATCACGCAATCAGAGGGCGCATCATGGGAATCTATATGTTTATTTTTATGGGTGGTACACCGCTTGGTTCGCCACTAATTGGCTACTGCGCTGAGCATTTTGGCCCACGCGCCACAATTGCAGGTTGTGCTGCTATTACTTTTGCGGCAGCGTTATTTGCATTTACAAAGTACCGCGGAGAGGCCATAGTGCCTGTAGATGTTAGTGTATCTTCGATTCTTCAGACGGAACAAGATAAATAGCCGTAAAAGAAATTAAGATCAAAACAGGCACCATTAAATAAGCTTTAGAAATGCCAATTCGATCGCCGAGAAAGCCCAACATAAATGGAGCAAGCGCGATTGCCAGCCCCGCTGCATAAGCAGATTTGCCCATCGCTAAATCGGGTTTGTTATCGCTTAACTTTAGGATTCTCACCATGGTCATCGGGAATTGTCCGCTGATACCTATTCCTACAAATAACAACATAATTAAAGAAAAGATTAAGTCGTGCGATAGCCAATAAAGCATGAATGAAATAAATTGAATACTTAGAATTGTTTTTAGCCTAGTATCCAATAAAGTTTTTCTCATCCATATTGGTATGAACCAACGACCGATACCAAAGCCGGTACCAAGAGCTGCGACACATAATGTAGAGAAAGCAGCCGATGCACCAGTTCGATTGGATAAAAGAGCTGCTGACCAAAAAGAAGTGGCAAACTCTGATGAGATGGTGGCAAAGAATCCAAACCACGCAATCCAGAATTTGATTCCTAATTTACCGCTCTGTTTCGGCGCATCAGCAACATGATTATCAACGATCTTATCTTTGCCGTAAATGTATAGAAGAAATACGGCAGGGATGCAAAGAAGTAATCCAAAGCGCCAAGAAAGACCAATTGAAGCGAGAGTTCCAACTAAAACTGTGCCAAATACAAAACCAACTGCATTAATTCCATTGCTCTGCGAGACTGCTAAATCAGGAGTATCTGGATAGTGGTGCGATAACAGCGTCACCATATTTAGAATTACAAAATTAAAGCCTACGCATGAAAAGAGCACCGCAGGCAAGGTGAAATTAATCGATGGACCTAAAGCAAAAAAGGGCAATCCAACCGTGAAAATTGTCAGCCCCAGCCAAGATGTATTTCGGCGGCCGTATTTATGATTTAAATGAGGATGAATTAATCCCGCAAAAATTGCGGCAATTCCCATCATGGTGCCGTGTAGTCCGGCCACAGTAAGAGAAGTGCCTTGTTCCTCTCGAAGCAAAGGTTGTGATGGGCCAAAACCACCTAGAAAGAAATTTAGAATTGTTGCTTGACCTGCAACGGTCCAAAAGAGTGAATCTCTTTTTAATTTACTCAATTAGAGTTGCTCAACTACGAATTCAATTGATTTAGTGAGAGCTTCAATATCTGCCGGATCTATTGCAGGGAACATTCCAACCCTTAATTGATTCTTGCCAAGCTTGCGATAAGGCTCGGTGTCTAAGATGCCATTTGCACGTAATGTTGCCGCAACTTTTGTCGCATCAATTGAATCGTCAAAATTGATTGTCGCAACAACATTAGAGCGCATTGCTGGATCAGATACAAACGGAGTGGTGTAAGAAGTTTTCTCTGCCCAGTTGTACATAATCTCTGCAGATTTAGCGCTGCGTCCGGCTGCAAAAGAAAGGCCACCGTTGTTATTGAACCATTCAATTTGATCAGCTAGCAAAATTAAAGTCGCTAGTGCAGGAGTGTTATAAGTTTGATCTAATTTTGAATTCTCAATTGCAATTGTTAAATCAAAGAAAGCTGGTATCCAGCGACCAGATGCTTTAATTTTCGCCGCTCGCTCCAATGCAGCTGGACTCATAAGGGATAACCAAAGTCCACCGTCAGAAGCAAAAGATTTCTGTGGTGCGAAGTAATAAGCATCAAACTCTTTAGCATCTACATTCAAGCCACCGGCTGCAGAGGTTGCATCAACAAGTACCAATGCGCCTTCTGTGCCAACAGGTCGCTTAATTGGCATTGAAACACCAGTTGAAGTCTCATTATGAGTAAGCGCGTAAACATCTACGCCAGCTTCAGCTACTGCCACAGGATGAGATCCCGGTTCTGCCTTTATCACTGTTGGATCTTCAATAAAAGGGTTTTCTTTTGCTGCCTGTGCAAATTTCGATGAAAATTCGCCAAAATGTAAGTGCTGTGACTTCTTTTCGATTAAACCAGATGTTGCAATATCCCAGAATGCGGTTGATCCGCCATTTCCAAGAACAACTTCATAACCTTGAGGAAGATCAAAAAGAGAAGTTAAACCTGTTCGAACTCGATTCACTACATTCTTAACTGGCTTTTGACGATGCGATGTACCAAGAATGTTTTGCGACTTAAGTAATGAATCTAGCGCTTCTGGACGAATCTTTGATGGGCCGCAACCAAATCGACCATCTTTTGGTTTCAAGTTATCTGGAATCTTGATATCGCTCATGAGTGAATTTTACGGGTAGTAGCGTCTTGCTTCCCAATTCCCGCTAGGTTCGCCCGAATTATGAGACCGTTCAAATCTAATGCGGTCATGTAAACGTGAATATCTACCTTGCCAAAACTCAATGGAAAATGGCTTCACAAGAAAGCCACCCCAATGTGGCGGCGTTGGCACTTTGCTTCCTTCTGGCCATTTCTCTGCGGCACCATTAAATCTCATTTCGAGTTCTTCACGGTTAGCAAGTTCTGCTGACTGCTGTGATGCCCATGCTCCAATTTGCGATGACCAGGGACGTGATTGAAAGTATTCATCAGATTCTTCTTGCGAAACTTTTGCAGCAAAACCTTGAATGATGACTTGTCGTTCAATTGGATACCAAGGAAATAGCAGAGAGACCTGAGAATTTAAATTTATTGAATTGGCTTTACGAGAGTTGTAATTGGTAAAGAAGGTAAAACCATTTTCGGAAACATCTTTTAATAAGACAGTGCGACTTTCAAGGATTTCATTCGCGCCAAGAGTTGAAAGCACCATGGCATTTGCCTCAACTATTGATGGAACCTCTGCTGCTTCCTTTAACCATAACTTGAAGGCGTCAATAGGGTTCTCCGGCAGCGTTAACTCTCGCTCGCTGTAGGAGCGGCGCATTGATTGGATCTCTTCACGGTTCATGTATCAAAGGTCACTTTACTAGCGCCTAGCCCTGGTTTTTGCCCAGAAAAAACCGAGGCAGAATTAGCCCATGAGCGAAGATTTCAAGCCTGGCCTCGAGGGCGTAATTGCATTTGAATCAGAAATTGCAGAACCAGATAAAGAAGGTAGTGCGCTTCGATACCGCGGCGTTGATATCGAAGATCTAGTAGGTCGCGTTTCATTCGGAAACGTTTGGGGTCTACTAGTTGATGATCAATTTAATCCTGGTTTACCAAGTGCTGAGAAATTTCCATTACCGGTTCACTCAGGCGATGTACGTGTAGATGTTCAATCTGCAATTGCAATGCTTGCACCAGCTTGGGGTTTTAAGCCACTTCTAGATATTTCAGATGAAGAAGCTCGCGATCAATTAGCACGCGCATCTGTAATGGTGCTTTCTTATGTTGCGCAATCAGCTCGCGGTTATGCAGCTCCTGCGGTTCCAGAATCAGAGATTGATAAGGCACATACAGTCACAGAACGAATGATGATTCGTTGGCGCGGCGAACCAGATCCAAGACATGTTCGCGCAGTTGATGCTTACTTTGTTTCTGCTGCTGAACATGGAATGAACGCATCAACATTCACAGCACGTGTTATTGCATCAACTGGTGCAGATGTTGCGGCATCACTTTCAGGTGCAATTGGAGCGATGTCAGGTCCACTACACGGTGGCGCTCCATCTCGCGTTCTTCATATGATTGAAGAAGTTGAAAAGCGTGGCGATGCACGTGCATACGTTAAAGAATTATTAGATAAGAATGAACGTTTGATGGGCTTTGGACACCGCGTCTATCGTGCGCAAGATCCACGTTCACGTACTTTGCGTCGTACTTGCGAAGAACTTGGTGCACCTCGTTATGAAGTTGCAAAAGCACTTGAAGAAGCAGCGCTAACAGAGTTGCGCGAACGTCGTCCAGATCGCGTTCTAGAGACAAACGTTGAATTCTGGGCTGCAGTACTTCTTGATTTCGCAGAAGTTCCAGCTCATATGTTCACACCTATGTTTACATCTGCACGT
>CAZUOG010000046.1:8468-9035 GCA_964622225.1 uncultured Actinomycetes bacterium
GTTCACACCAATGTTTACATCTGCACGTACTGCTGGTTGGTCTGCACATATTCTTGAACAGAAGCGCACTGGTCGCTTAATTCGTCCATCTGCTCGTTACATCGGCAAAGGCCCTCGAAAGCCTGAAGAGGTAACTGGTTGGGACGCTTCTGTAGATCAACTACATAAATAAGCATTTTTCGCTTCTTAAGCGATACTTGCGGGGTGATTATTGAACCCCACCATGACGGTAGTGAACTTTATGTAAGCAATGCTGCGCCTAAATTAGGGCAGAAAGTTACATTTAAAGTTCGAGTTCCAAACTCCTATAAGTTCACCGACGCAGTAATGCGTTTTTACCACGATGGCGAACCGCGCACAGTTCATTTAAAACGTTTAAGTAAGAACCGTGTGGAGTCTTGGTGGGGAGCAACAATTGAAATTATCAATTACGAAACTCGATACCGTTTTTTATTTGCAGGTAATGGCAAATACGACTGGCTATCTGCTGCCGGGCTAACAAATCACGATGTCCATTCAAATTCTGATTTTCAAATAATCGCAAGACCTGAATATCCAAAGTGGCTA
>CAZUOG010000047.1:0-1845 GCA_964622225.1 uncultured Actinomycetes bacterium
CGTGAATGAAGCCACCCTTTTTTATTTTCGGATAAATAAGTTTCAAGAATTCCGGAGTAATTAAGCGGCGTTTCGTGTGCTTCTTCTTCTGCCATGGATCAGGAAAGAAAATGTGTACGCCATCTAGAGAATCATCGGCTAATTGATTATTAATTACATCAATTACATCGTGCTGCAATATGCGAACGTTTTCAGATCCATTTTCTTCAAGTCTTGCGCAAAGTTTTCCAACACCTGGACGGTGTACTTCAACTGCCAAAAAGGCAGTCTCTGGAAAATCCTTCGCCAAAATAGCGGTGGCTTCGCCCATGCCAAAGCCAATCTCCATGATACGAGTTTTATAAGTTGGAAAAATCTCATCTAAGTTCAATGAAACATCATTGGTTAGGCCGTATTTTTGCCAATGGGCAGCAAGGGCGGCTTCCTGCGCATCCGTGATGCGACTTCCGCGTAAGCGGTAGGTCAGGATTCGTTCGCGTTGCATTGGGTAACGCTTTCATATTGGATAGCGCTATAACAAATTGGCCTTCGGGGATAAAACAAGGAGTAAACGTGCCAGGTATAAATCTGACAAGCAAAGAAGCTGCAGATCGTTCAGCAATCCTAAAGATTGATAACTACAAAGTTGATTTGGACCTAACTACTGGGGAAGAAACCTTTAACAGCAAAGCAGTAATCACTTTTAGCGCAACACCTGGCAGCGATACCTTTATTGATGCCATGGCTAAGCGCATCATCACCGCTACTTTAAATGGCGCTCCTATTGATGTTTCAAATTACGATGGCGAATCTGTATTCCTAAAGAATCTTGCTGCTGAAAATACTTTGGTAATCGAAATGGAAGCGATTTACTCAAAGACCGGCGAAGGTCTTCATCGTTTCGTTGACCCTGCCGATGGCGAGGTTTACCTATATTCACAGCACCAGGCAAATGACAGCCGTCGCACCTTCGCATCATTCGATCAACCAGATCTAAAAGCAACATATGAGTTTTCAGTTATCGCTCCGTCAAAATGGGAAGTAATTTCAAATACTCCTGTGGTTGAGCGCAAAGACATTGGCGGAGATAAAACACATCGGACTTATAAGAAGTCTCAGATTTTCTCTACTTATTTAACCTGTTTTGTAGCTGGTCCATATCACTACGTAACTGATGAATATAAGGGCGAAAAGACAATTCCACTTGGAATCTACTGCCGCAAATCACTTGCGCCATTCTTGGACTCAGAAGAATTCTTCTTGCTTACCAAGCAAGGCTTTGCTTTTTACGAAAAAGAATTTGGTCTTCCATACCCATTTGAAAAATACGATCAACTTTGCGTTGCTGAATTCAACGCAGGCGCGATGGAGAACGTCGGTTGCGTAACTTTCCGCGAAGATCTTGTTATTTACCGCTCTAAAGTGACTGAATCTCTATATAACTGGCGCGCCAACGTAATTCTGCATGAAATGGCGCATATGTGGTTTGGTGACTTAGTAACTATGAAGTGGTGGAATGACACTTGGCTAAACGAATCATTTGCGGAGTGGGCTGCTTATTACACCTCTTCTAATGCAACTAAATACACCAATTCATGGACTGAATTCACAGGTGCACGTAAGAACTGGGCATACCGCCAAGATCAGCTCTCATCTACTCACCCAATTGCAGTTGATATGAAGAACATGGAAGAAGTTCGTACCAACTTCGACGGAATTGCTTATGCAAAGGGCGCATCTGTATTGCAGCAACTAGTGGCTCACGTTGGAAAAGATAATTTCTTTGCTGGTTTAAGAAAGTATTTTGCTAAGCACGCATGGGGTAACACTGTTCTAAGTGATTTAATTGTAGAACTTGAAGCAACT
>CAZUOG010000047.1:1964-8866 GCA_964622225.1 uncultured Actinomycetes bacterium
CACTGTTCTGAGTGATTTAATCGTAGAACTTGAAGCAACTTCAGGCCGTGATTTAACTGAATGGACTAGAACTTGGTTACAGACTGCTGGCGTTAATACTTTCCGCCCTGAAATTAAGGTTACGGATGGCAAGTATTCAGAAGTTGCTGTACTTCAAGAAGTTCCGCTAATTCCAGAGGGATCAAAGGAACTTCGTCCACACCGAATGGCAGTCGGACTTTACGATGTAATGAACGGAAAGCTAGAGCGCCGAAAGAGCATTGAGCTTGATGTTACTGGAGCACGAACTGTCGTTGATGGTCTTGCAGGCGAAGCTGTCGCAGATTTGCTTCTGATCAACGATCACGATTTAACTTACGGCAAGATACGATTCGATGAAAAATCAATTGCAACTCTAAAGAAGCATTTAGGTGATTTAACAGATCCCCTAACTCGTGCGCTCTGCTGGTCTGCAACATGGGATATGCATCGTGATGGCGAACTATCTGCATCAGATTATTTAGAAATTGTTCTTAATTCTCTAGGTAAAGAAAACGAAGCGTCAGTAATTAGCGCGCAACTTGGTCAACTTGATACTTCTGTTCATCTTTATTCGGCACCTGAAAAACGAGAATCACTTCGCGCAAAGCGTTCTGCAGGTCTATACAAGCTTGCATTAGATGCGAAACCTGGCAGCGATGAACAGCTTGCACTTGCCCGTGGCTTTGCATACGGTGCAACAAAAGCAGATGCTTCAAAGATCAAGGATATTCTTGAAGGATCGATGCCTGGACTCACAATAGATACTGAAATGCGTTGGGCACTTGTTAAAGCACTTGCAGATCGCGGCGTATTCGGAAATAAAGAAATCGATGCTGAACTTGAAAGAGATAACACTGCAGACGGAGTTCGTCATGCGGCTGAAGCTCGTGCACTTATCGAATCTGCATCTTCAAAGGAAGAAACTTGGAATAAGTTAACAACTACGGAACTTTCTAATCACATCCAACGTCATATGCTGATCGGCATTAACTGCCCATTCCAGCAAGATCTTTATGAGCCATACGTAGATAAATACTTTGCAATTGTTAAAAAAATGTGGGATGAGAATTCATACGAAATCGGCAAGCAGTTCGCTGATATTGCATTCCCTCGTTATGCACCAACACCAGAAAATCTTGCTAAAGCCGAGAAGTGGATTGCTGAAAATTCAAACGCTTCTGATGGCGTAATGCGTTGCGTCAAAGAAGGTAGAGATGCGATGAAGCGTGCATTAAATGCACAGAAAGCAGATGCTTAGTATTCGATTTGATCGATTACTGATTTCTTCCTATCGCGTTTTCCGCTACCTGCAAATGCAAGTGCACTGATCACAACGAAAAGTGCGATTGGAGCAACTACAAACCAAAGTGTTGTTTCAATTGCGCTAAGTCCTGGACCTGGAACCATTCCTGGTTCAAACGTTGTAAGAAGAAAATTCATACTGCGAAGTTTAAGCAGTGGCGCTGGCAACTCCAAATGGTTCCAAATAAGGAATCCATGAAGCATCAGCTCGTGTGGCGCCTAACACTCTCCATGCAGCGCCAATTGGTTCGCGAGGCAATTGGCGAAGTCGCCAACCCAATTCTTTAAGTGGTTTATCGGCTTTGGTGTGATTGCATCGATGGCATGCGCTAACAACATTCTCCCAAGCGTGTGCGCCTCCTCTACTTCGAGGAATCACATGATCAATTGATGTTGCAGGTGCAGAGCAATAAACACATCTTCCACCATCACGAGCAAAAATTGCTCTACGTGAAAGTGGAACTGCATGGCGATAAGGAATCCGAACAAATTTATTTAAACGAATTACTGCAGGTAGTGCAATTTCGCCATTTGCAAAGTGCAAAATTTCAGAAGAATTTTCGACGACCGTTGCGCGATTGTTTAGGACAAGAATGAGCGCGCGACGATTAGTTACGACACCTAGTGGTTCGTATGTCGCGTTGAGCACTAAAGCTCTAGACATGTCCGCTCCCGTCCAACGCATGGCTTGCGTTGATTCGCAAATCTTGCCTTAACTCGCCCCATTTTCAATGGATTTAACGCTATTCAAAGGTAACTTTTCGGCAAATTTCTGGGTGGCTATAGGTAGATTTACGCTCATGAATAGCTTGCATGATTTCTGGGCCTGGTTCGATGGAGCCCCACTTCACATAGTAATCATCGTGATTGCAGGGATCGCAACACAGCAACTTGGTCGACGAACGATCAATCGAGTTGTAGACCGCATCTCAAGAGCTGATTTAGTACCTGGTCCAAAAAATCTTGCACATCGCCAAACAGAACGTGCCAAAACATTAGGCACAGTGCTTACTAGTACTTTAAATGGCGCAGTTTGGTTAATTGTGGTTTTCATGCTTCTCGGAGAGTTCGGATTAAATCTCGGACCGTTAATTGCATCAGCGGGCGTGGTTGGTGTTGCACTTGGTTTAGGTGCGCAAACAATTGTCAGAGATATGCTCTCTGGAATTTTGATGTTGATTGAAGATCAATACGGTGTAGGCGATGAAATTGATGTTCTCGAAGTAAAAGGAAAAGTCGAACGCGTGGGTTTGCGAATTACATCTGTTCGAACTGCAGATGGAACACTTTGGTATTTACGAAATGGTGAAATTCTTAAAGTTGGAAATAAGTCTCAAGTAGGTTGATTAACCATCGAATTCGCTGCCATTTCCAAATAATTCCAAAGTTCTGCCTTGTGTTCGCGAGAAATTTCTACTGAATCTATCGCTCGCGTCATCGCATTAAGCCAAGCATCTCTAGCTTTTTCATCAATAAAGAATTGATTATGGCGCATGCGTAATCTCGGGTGCCCTCTGGTTTCAGAATATGTGCTTGGTCCGCCCCAATATTGTTCTAAGAACATCTGTAAACGTTCAGCTGCTGCGTGCCAATCTTTCTCGGGGTACATTGGGCTCAAGATTGGATCTACTGCCACAACTGCATAAAAGGCGGAAACTAGCTCTTCGAAGAATTCGCTGCCACCGACCTCTTCATAAAACGTTGTCATATATTTCTGATTTCTTCGAAACTTTTTCCCCGTGCGATAAATAGTACGGCTGCAGATGCCAGAATCGCCATGATTCCGCCGATATAAAACGAGAGAGCATAGTCACCAAGTTTTACGCGAAGGATCGCGGCACCAAGTGCAGCAACGGATGCGCCAATTTGATGGCCAGTAAATACCCAGCCATACACCACGGTTCCGTATTTAGGCCCAAGCACGGTGCGACAAAGAGCAATAGTTGGCGGAACTGTTGAAACCCAATCAAGACCATAGAAAATTACAAAAACAAGAGTTGATGGATGTACTGTGGCGAAGAGAATTGAAGGCAATAGCAGTAAAGATAATCCGCGGAATGCGTAATAAAAGAAGAGTAACTTTCTAGGATCCATTCGATCCGTTAAGTAACCAGAACCAAGAGTTCCGATCACATCAAAGACTCCAATTAGCGCCAGCAAAGAAGCGGCAACTACTTCTCCCATGCCATGATCATGCGCGGCAGGAATAAAGTGAGTTCCAATTAGTCCATTTGTGGTTAGTCCGCAAACAAAAAAAGTTCCGAACAATAACCAGAAATCTTTATTTTTTGATCCTTGCTTTAGCGCATCAATTGCATTGCGAGCTGCATTGCCTTGAAGTCTTGCTGGCGCTTGCCAATCATCTGGAGCGCCATACGGTTTTGCGCCAATATCTGTAGGATTCTCATTTAAACCCCACCAAATCAAAGGAATCACTGCGGCAGCTGCAACTGAAATGGTTATAGAAACACTCTTCCAACCATGATTCATTGCAACAGTTGAAAGTGCTGGCAAGAAAATTAGCTGCCCCGTCGCAGCAGCAGCTGTTAGCGCACCTGTTACTAATCCTCGGCGTTGCAAGAACCATCGACTGGCAATAGTTGCAGCGAACACCAACGCCATCGAACCGGTACCTATACCAACCACTACTCCCCAGAGAAGTACCAACTGCCAAGGTGCTGTCATGAAAATTGTTAAGAATGCACCTGTACTGACTGTTGCAAGTGCGGTCATCACTACTTTACGTACAGTAAATCGCTCCATTAAAGCTGCTGCAAATGGTGCTGTTAAGCCATAAAGCAGAATATTTACAGAGATTGCAAGTGAGATTTGATCTCGCGACCAACCAAATGCATCTTCAAGCGGAACTATTAAGACAGATGGTGCTGATCGATAACCAGCAGATGCAACGAGAGTTAACCAAGTAATTGCCGCGGCAATCCATGCGGGATGAACTCTCAGTTGTTTTCTCATTTAAGGTAAACGTAGCCAAACTGCAGTATCAGCAGGAATGTGTTCACCCTTTAGTGGAGCCGATGAAATCAATACTTCCGCGCCATAAGGAATCACAACTTCCGCTGGTCCAAAGTTTACAAAGCATGCAAATTTTCCAGGACGTTGAAAAGCGATGACATCATCAGTTGATTCCAACCAATTCATTTCGCCATCTCCAAGCCCCGCTTCAGACTTACGAATCTTTAGCGCTTTCTTAACCATTTCAAAGAATGATCCTTCGACGCCTTGCTGAGTATCAACGGCGCGCTCTCCCCAACCAGCAGATTGTGGTAACCATGCTTGATCAACAGTTAAATTCTTATTTGCAGAAAAACCATGTGCGCCACTTGGATCTTTAGTCCAAGGAATAGGAACACGGCAACCATCGCGACCGCGATCGGTATGTCCTGACATTTTCCAAATTGGATCTTCCAAACGATTCTCTGGAATATCACGAACTTCAAATAAACCAAGCTCTTCGCCTTGGTAAATATATGCGCCACCTGGCAACGCTAATTCAAGAAGAGTCGCAGCACGTGCGCGTAATAGTGCACGTGCTTTATTTAACTTCTTTGGGTCTCCGTACTTTTCAATACCTTTACCCTTATTTTGTAGCCCCAATTCCAAGCGATCGGTTTTGCGAACTACATCGTGATTTTCCCAAACCCATGAAGGTGGCGCACCAACTTTTACAACTTCAGTCATTGATTTATCAATAATCGCTTTAAGTGTTTGCGCTTCCCATTTTGCAGTTAAGAATGAAAAATTGAATGACTGATGTAATTCATCTGGGCGTACATACATCGCAGTTCTTTGATCTGTTGGTGCCCAAGCTTCCGAAACCAACATTGGTTCATGCTTGTATGTGTCAGTTATCTTGCGCCAATCGCGATGAATTTCATGAACTTCTTCTTGATCCCAATATGGTCGATAGTGGCGATCAAGTATTTCAACTGCAGCGAAATCGACGTCAGGCAAACCCTTTTCTTTCCACATTCCGTGTGCAACATCGATGCGGAAACCATCAAATTCCAAATCTAGCCAGAAGCGGAAAATTTTACGGAAATGTTCCCAAACTTCTGGATTCTCCCAATTGAAATCTGGTTGCTCTACTGCAAATAAATGTAAGTACCACTGGCCTGGTTTGCCATCTTTTTCAATTACACGTTCCCAAACTTCTGGATTCTCCCAATTGAAATCAGGTTGCTCTACTGCAAATAAATGTAGGTACCACTGACCATCTGGCACGCGCTCCCAAGCTGGTCCACCGAAAACTGCTTCCCAGTTATTTGGAGGCAAGTCGCCATTTTCACCTTTTCCATCACGGAAAATGTAACGGTCACGTTCTTTTGAGCCAGGAGCTGCCTTTAGCGCTGCCTGAAACCATTCATGTAAATCTGAAGAGTGATTCGGAACTAAATCCAAAATTACGCGAATTCCTAGATCATGGGATTCCTTAATCAGCGCCTTGGCATCATCAAGAGTTCCATATTCCTTATTAATAGCCATGTAATCAGCAACGTCATAACCATGATCTTTTTGTGGTGATTGGAACCATGGATTGATCCAGATGCAATCGACACCAAGTTCTTTTATATATGGAAGTCGTGAACGAATACCGTTGATATCACCAATGCCATCGCCATCTGAGTCTGAGTAAGAACGAATATAAATCTGATAAGTGACAGCGTCACGCCACCATGGACGCTCTTCGCGAACTGGAAGATTTGTATGCATTAGTTTCCTTCTAGATATTGGCTTAAGAATTCGCGCTCTGAATCCCGAAGACGACGAGCTTTTTCAGTTTCCATGTCTACGCCGACTTGGACGGTCTTTCCTTTGGCGCGGAGCGTGCCACCTTGCGACATTTCATAGACCATTACAAAAGATGAGTTGCTTACTTTTTCAATATAAATTTCAACATCGAGTGTGGTGCCGGTTTGATGAATTGGAGAAATGAAATCAACTTCTGCACGTGCAACAACCATATCTGCAAGTAATGGTTCTTCACCACGTGCGATTCTTGAAAACCAAGTGAAGTCTGCACGAGCTTCCTGCATATAAACCAAATAGGCAGCATTATTTATATGCTTAAAGGCATCTAGATCTGCCCAACGAATTTGCAACTGAGACTTATGGCGCATTAACGTGTTAACTTTCGGTAAGTCGCACGATGTGGACGTGAAGCTTCAGGTCCAAGGCGATCAATCTTGTTCTTCTCGTAACTATCAAAGTTTCCTTCGAACCAGAACCACTTGGAATCACCTTCATAAGCCAAAATATGAGTAGCTACGCGATCTAGGAACCAGCGATCGTGAGAAATCACAACTGCGCATCCTGGAAATTCCAAAAGGGCATTTTCTAATGAACCCAATGTTTCAACATCTAAGTCGTTAGTAGGTTCGTCAAGAAGTAATAAATTGCCACCCATCTTTAAAGTAAGCGCTAAATTCAAACGGTTTCGTTCGCCACCTGAAAGCACTCCTGCTGGTTTCTGCTGATCTGGACCTTTAAATCCAAATGCTGAAACATATGCACGAGATGGCATTTCAACTTGTCCAACTTTTATGAAATCAAGTCCATCG
>CAZUOG010000048.1:0-2254 GCA_964622225.1 uncultured Actinomycetes bacterium
GACCTGCGCGCTCGTAGTAATCAGTTACAACTTTTGAGCCTGGAGCTAAAGTGGTTTTTACCCATGGCTTGCTCTTTAAGCCCTTTGCTACTGCATTCTTTGCAAGAAGCGCCGCACCAATCATTACTGATGGATTTGAAGTATTGGTGCAAGAAGTAATCGATGCAATTACGACGTCACCGTTTTTCACAGTGGTGTTACCCGCTACAACTGGTTCTTTCGCAGTCTTATCGCTGAAATATGTTGGTAAGTGCTTCTCAAGTGAAGCTTTTGAATCAGTTAGCGAAATGCGATCTTGTGGACGCTTAGGTCCTGCAATTGATGGCACTACCGTTGAAAGATCTAGTTCTAGTTCTTCAGAGAAACGAGGAGCAGCATCTGGGTTATGCCATAGGCCTTGCGCCTTTGCATAACTTTCAACTAGCGCGATCTGTTCTGCGTTACGACCAGTTAACTTCAAATAACGAAGTGTTTCTTCATCAATTGGGAAGATTGCACAGGTTGAACCGTATTCCGGTGACATATTTCCGATTGTTGCGCGGTTTGCCATTGGAACTGAAACCACTCCAGGACCGTAGAACTCCACAAACTTTCCTACTACTCCATGCTTACGAAGCATTTCGGTAATTGTTAGAGCTAGATCTGTTGCAGTGGTACCAAGTGGCAATTCGCCCTTTAACTTAAAGCCAACAACTTTTGGAATCAACATTGAAACTGGCTGACCAAGTAGCGCTGCTTCTGCCTCAATACCACCAACGCCCCAACCTAGAACACCAAGACCATTAACCATGGTGGTGTGTGAATCGGTACCAACCACAGTATCTGGATACGCTCGAAGCACTCCATTTACAACGCGAGTCATAATTACTCGAGCTAAATATTCAATATTCACCTGGTGCACAATTCCAGTTCCAGGTGGCACAACTTTAAATTCATCAAATGCAGTCTGGCCCCAGCGCAGGAAGCGATAACGCTCGCGGTTACGTTCGTATTCAACATCTACGTTCTTCTCAAAGGCATCAGAAGTGCCGAAGAAATCTGCAATAACTGAGTGATCGATAACTAATTCAGCAGGAGCTAATGGATTTACCTTTGAAGGATCTCCGCCAAGTTCCACAATCGCTTCGCGCATTGTTGCTAAGTCCACGATGCAAGGAACGCCAGTGAAATCCTGCATCACCACACGCGCCGGAGTGAATTGAATTTCAGTATCTGGTTCTACTTTTGGATCCCATGTCGCAAGCGCTTTGATGTGATCTGCAGTGATGTTTGCGCCATCTTCGGTGCGCAGTAAATTCTCTAGGAGAATCTTTAATGAGAATGGCAGATTTGATGCGCCATCGATCTTGGAAATATCAAAGATTTCATAAGACTTGCCTGCAACATCTAAATTGCGTTTTGAGTTAAAGGAATTGGTTGACATGGCGGTCTCCCTGTATATGAAAGTATCTTGACGTCAAGATATCTTATTTGGGACCAACAAGCAAACAGTTTCGATGTGTTGCGTCATTGGAAATAGGTCATATCCATCAATCTGCTGGATAGACCAACCATTTGCCACGAAATCTTTTACGTCTCGCGCAAGAGATGCGGGATCACAGGCGACATAAACAATTCTGGAAGGGTTGATTCGAAGCAACTGTGAAACCACCTCTGCCCCTGCGCCCGCTCGCGGTGGATCTAAGATCACAACATCAGCGCGTTTAATATTTTTAAGTCCCTTTAAGACTTCATCGCGAATTACTTTTACATTCTGATGATTCTTAAAATTCTCTTTTGCCGAATCGGTTGCAGGGATTGAACTTTCGATTAAATCGATTCGTCCACCTGGGCCGAGCAGATCAATTGCGACAGAGCTAAATAGTCCAACGCCGCCATAGAGATCCAAAAGATGCTCACCCGCTTTTAAATTCGCCAGCTTCAAAAATTGCGTAGTTAAAGTATCTGGTGCGCTGCGATGGCGCTGCCAAAATGCGCCAGCTTTTACTAATAATTTCTTGCCTTTAACTTCACGGATTTGATCACCTTGCGGAACTTCAATCGGTTCCATCGGCTCAAATTTCTCGGTTGCAATTTTTTCAACATGTAACTCTTCGCCTGCAATCAAACAATCGCTAATTGGAATGATGTCATGAGATCGAGAAGCATAAATTCCGAACTTTCCCGCCTCATTTGCAACTCCGCGAATATGGGTTCGGTAATGAGTTGTAGGTGCAACTTCGTGAACCGTGACATCAATATCCATTTTTGCAAT
>CAZUOG010000048.1:2368-2966 GCA_964622225.1 uncultured Actinomycetes bacterium
TCGGTGCAACTTCGTGGACCGTAACATCTATATCCATCTTTGCAATACGGCTAAATTGTTCTTTGATTACATCAGCTTTTAGCTTTCGCTGGAAAGGCAGATTGAGATGCTGAAAATCGCAACCGCCACATTTACCCGCATAAGAACAAGGCGGAGTAATTCGTTCGCTGGAAGGTTCGATTACTTGCAAAACATTGGCGCGAAGAAAGCCTTTTGCCTTGCTGGTAATTTCGATTTCGACTAATTCACCAGGAGCGGTATCGCGAATGAAGATAACTTGCCCTTCATTTCTAGCAATAAAGTGGCCGCCATGAGCCACCTTTTCTACGCGAACCTGCATGTGGCGAGTTTAAGGGCTATGCTTACGAACCTATGCACGTTGTAATCATGGGCTGCGGTCGAGTTGGTTCTGCTATCGCACTAGAACTTGAGGCCGCGGGTATCTCCGTATCAATCATTGATCAATCTCGCGAAGCATTCCGACGTTTAGGTGGCGCATTTAAAGGCGAAACCGTTACTGGTATTGGTT
This sequence comes from uncultured Actinomycetes bacterium, assembly GCA_964622225.1. Taxonomy (GTDB): domain Bacteria; phylum Actinomycetota; class Actinomycetes; order Nanopelagicales; family Nanopelagicaceae; genus ZLKRG08. The sequence continues at coordinate 2,898 of CAZUOG010000048.1, forward strand.
TTGATCGAGACATTTTGATTGAAGCAGGAATCGAACGTGCTGATGCATTTGCTGCGCTATCTGATGGCG
>CAZUOG010000048.1:3079-8721 GCA_964622225.1 uncultured Actinomycetes bacterium
GCTGATGCATTTGCTGCGCTATCTGATGGTGATAATTCAAATATTTTGGCAGCACGTGTAGCTCGCGAAGTATTCGGAGTTAAAAGCGTTGTGGCTCGTATTTATGATCCAGCTCGCGCAGAAATTTATCAGCGCTTAGGCATTCCAACTGTTGCAACCGTTACTTGGGCCACCGAACAAGTATTACGTCGTTTAATTCCTGGTGGTTCAAAAGGAGAATGGCGCGATCCATCTGGAAAAGTCGCACTTCTTGAAGTTTCAATTCACCAATCTTGGCTCGGCCATCCAATTTCAGAAGTTGAAGCGCGCACCAATGCTCGCGTGGCATTCTTAACTCGTCTTGGCGATGCGTTTATTCCAGATGAGCACACAGTCTTACAAGAAGGCGATTTACTACACGTAATGGCGCACGATGATGAAATTGATTCTGTTACCGCAACTCTAAACGCGGAGGTCAACTAATGCGCGTTGCCATCGCTGGAGCTGGAAATGTTGGTCGCTCAATTGCTCGTGAACTTATCGCCAATGGCCACCATGTAATGCTTATTGATAAAGATCCAAAGGCAATGAAGCTAGATACTGTTGCAGAAGCTGAATGGGTAATGGCAGATGCTTGCGAAATCGCATCACTTGATAATGCAAAGCTTGATCAATGCCAAGTTTTAGTTGCTGCAACTGGTGATGACAAAGTAAATCTGGTCGCTTCCCTATTAGCTAAGACTGAATATGGCGTGCCACGTGTAGTTGCTCGTATTAATCATCCAAAGAATGAATGGCTCTTTGATAAATCTTGGGGAGTAGATGTTGCAGTATCAACTCCGCGAATCATTGCGGCACTTGTTGAAGAAGCAGTATCAGTTGGCGATGTCGTAAAGTTATTTAGCCTTGGTAAAGGTTCTGCAAACTTGCTTGAACTTACACTGCCAGATGGATCGCATTGCATCGGCAAGACTGTTGAAGAAATTACTCTGCCAGATAACTCATCTTTAGCAGCGATTGTTCGCGATGGCCGAGTATTTAATCCAAAGGCACATGACACATTTGCTGCGGGAGATGAATTAATTTTCGTTGCTTCAAATATCGCTGAAGCTAACTTAAAAGCCTGTTTTATTCAGCCTTAATTTCAGGTTTAACACTAGGAACCGTTTTAATAATCAACCAAGTCCACCAAATAACAAGCAAGAACAATGGGTACCCCAAAACAATGCTTGCAATGCCCAAAGCATTTAATTGATCTGCTTTGTACAGCGGATACATAATCACTAAGCGAAGCAAGAACATTCCGACCCATAACCAACCGGCCATTACATACACCCGCTTACGTGCGGCAACTTTTCGCCATTCTAAATTTTCGCCGATGATTGGTCCGATTACTAACCCGAGTAACGGCCATCCAATTAAATTGCCCACCGTATACGCGATTGCATATGCACTGTTCTTAATAAATGAAGGAATGTAGTAATCCTTTGCTTGGCCACCTTGTTTAGCAAACCAAGCACAGATCAATACTCCAAGCACTCCACTAATAGCGTGCTGCAAAGTGTCTCGTTTTATTAGCCGAAATACTGCAAGTACCACGCTAAGAGTTAACGCTGCCCAAATAGCTGTCTTTAATTCGTGTTGAATATTAAAAACAATTAGAAAGAGAATTGAAGGTAAACCATTATCAATCAAACCACGCTTTCCACCCATTGCATTGAAGATGGCATCTCTTTCGTGGCTCAATGCGCTACCCCTGTACTTCCGAATCCACCAGCGCCACGTTGCGATTCTGGTAATTCTTCTACTTCAAAAAATCTGGCAGATTCAAACTTTTGAAAGACTAATTGCGCGATGCGATCTCCACGCTTTACTTCGAATGTTTCATTGCTATCTGTGTTAATCAAAATGATCTTGATTTCACCGCGGTAGCCAGAATCAATAGTTCCGGGTGCATTAACTATTGAAATACCATTCTTTGCAGCCAATCCACTACGTGGGTGTGCAAAACAAACATAACCTTCAGGTAACGCAATTGCGATTCCAATAGGAATGATTGCCCGCGCTCCCGGCACTAATGTGCAATCAATTGTGGAATACACATCCATCCCTGCATCCCCAGGACGCGCATAATCCGGCAGCGGTAAACCTTTATCAAGTCTTTGAATTTGAACAATCATGGATTAACACCAAACATCTTGTCGTTGATAAACCCTTCTGCTGCATTCTTTACGAAGTGCTCTAAACCAACTACAACATAAAGCGCGCTTGCTTTCAGTGCTAATTCGCCATCGGCTCTATTTAAACGCCCTTCTGCTTCGGTGTATACCTTGCGACGTTCTTGGCCAGTAATTCGCGCATTGATAAATAACTTTGAACCAACTGGAATCGGCTTTAGGAAATCGGTATCAAGGTGTCCTGTTACTGCTGGGACTTGAAGCAGATACATTAATTTTCCGAGTGCTTCATCAAATGCAAGCGATAACAGACCACCATGTGCAAGTCCTGGCGCACCTTGATGCATTTCAGTAACGGTAAATTCGCAAGTAGCTGTTAATCCTTCTCCGGCGATTGATTTCATGTGCAAGCCTGTTGGATGATCAACACCGCAACCAAAACACATATGTAAATGTGATGGAATCTCTTCTCCGGGTTTTGGAGCGTTTGGATGGCGCTCCGGCATCTCAATGGCCATGGCGATAATTTACGCTAACTTTGGCAAAGTTAGGATAACTTGAACCTGTGAAGAGATATAAAGAGCTGCTAAATCCGCCAATTTCTTGGATGGCATTCATTTTCTTTATGTATATCTCACTTGCATTTGCAATTTGGGCCGCTTTTGATTATTACCAAGCTTTAGTCACAATGTTTTTACTCACCGCTTCGTTGCCTCTTCTTTGGTTCAAAATGCGCATGGTCATTTCCGTAGATTCAGAGCTGCGCATCGATGGAGCTCATATTGAACTTAAGTACTTAAAAAACGCTCGCGCTTTAGATAAAGATGAGTATCGAAAATTGCGCACCGTGAATTCTGATGCTCGTAGCTTTCACACCACTCGCCCATGGATAACTACCGGCGTACAAGTTTTTGTAAATGATGAAAGAGATCAAACTTCATATTGGTTGATTGGGACCAAAAAGGGCGAAGAGTTAGTTGCAGCTTTAAAGAATTAAGCGCAGTCGCGGCAAACTGCAGTTGCACCGCTACCTTTTGCGATATTGGTTACGTGAGAGACCAAAAAGCAACGTGAACAAGTAAATTCATCTTCTTGCTTTGGCACTACGCGAACAGAGAGCTCTTCGCCAGATAGATCTGCACCTGGAAGTTCGAGGTTTTCTGCTTCCTCTTCTTCGTCGATATCAATCTTTCCGGATTGAACTTCGGCGCGCTTGGCTTTTAGTTCTTCTAAGGATTCCTCATGGAGTTCTTCATCCGTTTTACGGGGTGTGTCGTAATCTGTTGCCATCTTGCACCGCCTCTCCTAATTGGTACCGAACGGGCGTAGGTTGCCCTATTTGCCCTGTTATTTCCACTTAACCACGCGAGAATTCAATTTATTCCTGCGTATTCACCGCTTATTCAGTCACTATTCAGTGTCTGTTATGCCACTTATCTTCTTTGCCAGGCGGTCATCGACCAAAGCACGTAAATAAGTGCCCTCTGGTCTGTACTCCTCTTCTAATACCTCACCTTTTTCATGAATCGCATTAACTACATCACCGCGGGTATATGGAATCACAGTATCAATTTCAATATTCGGATGCGGCAATGAATTTTCAATTGCTCGCAATAAGTTATCAACGCCAAATCCAGTCTTTGCACTAAATGCGAATGCATTAGGTTCTTGTCGAAGTAACGCCATGACCACTTCTGGTTCCGCAACATCTGCTTTATTAATCGCGATAATTTCGGGAATTTCGCTAGCGCCGATTTCACCGATTACTTGGCGTACTGCACGGATTTGTTCGAATGGATCTGGATGCGAACCATCTACAACGTGAACAATTAAATCTGCATCAGTTACTTCTTCAAGGGTTGATTTAAAAGCATCTACTAATTGGTGCGGCAAGTGGCGCACAAAGCCCACAGTATCGGTAAATGTATAAATACGGCCTTCGGTGGTTTCGGTGCGACGTGTAGTTGGATCAAGCGTTGCAAAGAGCGCGTTTTCGACCAATACCCCAGCATTTGTTAAACGGTTAAGTAAAGATGATTTACCAGCGTTGGTATAACCAGCAATTGCAACCGATGGAATATTGTTGCGATGTCGTTCTTGGCGCTTGGTATCACGCGCAATTTTCATCTCTGCAATTTCGCGGCGTAGTTTTGCTTGGCGATCACGAATACGACGACGATCAGTTTCGATTTTAGTTTCACCAGGACCACGACCACCGATACCGGCACCACCTGCGGCGCGACCACCAACCTGACGAGATAAAGATTCACCCCAACCGCGAAGTCTTGGTAATAAATAACTAATTTGCGCTAGTTCTACCTGCGCTTTACCTTCACGGCTCTTGGCATGTTGCGCGAAAATATCCAGAATCAACGCAACGCGGTCAATTACTTTGACCTTTAGTTTTACTTCTAGCTTTTGTAATTGCGCTGGCGATAATTCACCGTCACAAATCACGGTATCTGCACCAGTTTGCACAACTAAATCGCGTAGTTCTTGCACCTTACCGCTACCAATATAAGTCGCAGGATCTGGAGATTCGCGGCGCTGAATCACGCCTTCCATCACTTCCGCGCCGGCAGTTTCAGCTAACGCTTTTAACTCTTGTAAAGAATTCTCTGCCATTTCCGAAGTGCCAGTGGTCCAAACACCAGCCAGAACAACTTTTTCTAATTGCAGTTCGCGATATTCCGCATCAGAAATATCTTGCAGCTGGGTACTAAATCCTGCAATACGGCGCAACGCGGCACGTTCTGCAACTTGATCAGGGGTGTTAATTAAATCTTCAAGTGAAGCATCGTAATCAGAAGCAACTCGTGCAGAGGCACGTAATAACTCTTCGAATTCTTTATCGCTCAAGAAACTCTTCTATGTTGACGTCTTTTACAATCACAGCTGGGCCAGTCAAAATCGCATTGCTATGTCCATCAATTTCAACAAACAATCTGCCACCTGGCGGATTAATTTCCCATTTAGTCGGCAAAGATTCGCGGTGATATTTCGCAGCCGCCATTGCCACTGCAACTACTCCAGTGCCGCAACTCTGAGTTTCGCCGCTACCACGTTCGTGTACTCGCATCTTTACGACATGATCACCAGTAAATTGCACAAACTCAACGTTTACACCTTCTGGATAAAGTTCTTTAGGTCGCACCGTTGGCGCATGCTTTAAAGATCCCACTGCATCAACATCATCAACAAAAACCACTGCATGCGGATTGCCGGTGCTAATGTGAAAACCTTTCCATAAACCATTGTCGTTTCCGGCAGTTACTTCATCGCCTTCATCGACAACTTGGCCCATGTTTACCGTGATATCTCCATCACCTGGCACGCGTAAATGCTTTACGCCATCACGAGTATCAATTGGGAAAATTCCTGGTTTTTCTAAATCTTTTTCAATTAAATACTTTGCCATTACGCGAATTCCGTTACCGCACATCTCTGCAAGAGAGCCATCTGCGTTGCGGTAATCCATAAACCATT
>CAZUOG010000049.1:0-8264 GCA_964622225.1 uncultured Actinomycetes bacterium
GTGCCTTGCGATCTACCTTCTTAAACTTACCGAAATCATTGATTGTTACATCTTCGCCCTTTTGCATGTTGCGAGTGATTGAATCAAAAATGATTTCTACAGCGTGAGCTGCTTCCTTCTTGCTGCCGTTGAAATGAGGAGCCAACGACGCAATGAATTGGGTTTTATTCATTAACTTCCCCTACTTTACGCGTAAATTTGATGCATCCGCATCAAGTAGTTAAAACTTACGCGCAAGAAATGCTTATTTTTCGCTTATTTGTTGCGTGTCGCGAAAATTTTTTATAGCAAACCATCACCGAAATCGCATTTTTATTCGTAAAAAATGCGAAAAAACTCTCAAGTAATTATTGAGAGTTACTTTACCGGCAGGGTTTTTGGCTTAAAAGTAGGGCGTTTTGCTTCGAATTTAGCAATCTCATCTAAGTGCTGCATGGTTAATCCGATGTCGTCCAGACCTTCCATCAATCTCCAGCGGGTGTAATCATCAATTTCAAAGGAGATTGAATTGCCTGCGTAAGCAACGGTTTTTGCTGCAAGATCAACCGTGACTTCAGTGGCAGGATCTTTTTCAATCTGCTCCCAAAGTTTCTCTACCTCTGCTTGCGGCAAAATTACGGTCAGCAATCCGCCCTTAGCGCTATTTCCACGGAAAATATCGGCAAAGCGCGAAGAAATTACGACTTTAAAACCATAGTTCTGTAAGGCCCACACTGCATGTTCGCGAGAAGATCCGGTACCGAAATCAACGCCTGCTACCAATATTGTTCCGTTTTTATATTCCGGTTTATTTAAAACAAACTCTGGATCGCTTCGCCAAGCTGCAAAGAGTCCATCTTCAAAGCCGGAGCGAGTTACTCGTTTTAAATATACGGCCGGGATAATTTGATCGGTATCTACATTTGAACGACGAAGTGGAACTGCAACCCCAGTGTGTTTAAGAAACTTCTCCATGTGAGAAGTTTGGCATTAGCTATAAAAAAGACCAAAACGAGCAGCAAGTCCCTCGAGAAGATGCTCGTTTTGGCGTCCCATGTCTCGTCTATTAAGACGATTCCCTCACCCAATTACCACACATAGCATCCTCAATTGAGGTGACTTTTTGGTTAACAAAAAGTGATTATTAGGAAAATTTGACCTCAATTTTTTAATGCAGACCTAAAATCCTCCTATGCGACTTGGGGTGCTTGATGTTGGAAGCAACACGGTCCATTTGCAAATAATGGATGCTCACCATGGTTCGGCACCAACGGCGCAATCAAGTTTTAAAGAAGAAATTCGACTAACTCAATATCTAGATGATACAGGTAGCATTTCAGAGGAAGGTTTGCGGCTCCTAATCTCTGCTATACAAAGTGTTTATAAACAAGCTTCGAAAACCGAACTTGATGAATCATTAGCTTTTGCAACATCTGCAATTAGAGAAGCTAGTAATTCTGATGATGTTTTGGGGAAAGTAAGAGCCTCGACTGGTATCGACTTAGAAGTTTTGTCGGGTTCTGATGAAGCAAGATTTACATTCTTAGCCGTGCGTAGATGGCTTGGTTGGTCTGCTGGAGATATTTTGATGTTGGATATTGGCGGCGGTTCTTTAGAAATTGCACATGGTGAACAAGAGGATCCTAGTTCAGCATTTTCACTTCAGCTTGGTGCAGGGCGGCTGACTCGTAATTTTTTAAAAGGAGACCCCTACTCTGAAAAATCTTTGTCGGAGCTAAAGGATTACATAAAAGAAGAACTTGAACCCATTGGTAAAGAACTTGGGTTGGTTACAAAAAATTACGCAATTGGCACCAGCAAAACATTTAGAACCTTGAAACGAATCCAAATGCATTATTTGCCTGACTTTGGTGAAAATCTAACTTTAAATGGCTTAAATATAATGGTTCCAAAATTACAAAAAATGAGTGTAAAAGAGAGGGCTGCATTACCAAGTGTCTCTCCAGGAAGGGCTACACAAATTGTGGCAGGTGCAATGGTGGCGCAAGGTGCGCTGAAGAAACTTGATTTGGAATACGTAATTCAATGTCCATGGGCCTTGCGAGAAGGAATTGTCTTGCGAAGGCTGGATTGGCTTAAACAGTAGGGGCTTTTAAAAAGTTTACCGCAAACACCTTTCCGCCTCTATGGTGAACTATCCAGGCATCTCCAGGGTGAAGCTCCTTATCTAATTCAAAATCTTCCGGATATTTAACTAAGTGATCTACCATCAACGGCAAAATCGGATTATGACTGCAAATCAAATAATTCCCTCCAAATTTAGCCAATTGCTTCACGTAACTAGCAGCTAATAATTCATCTTTTTGAAAGGCATATTCGCTCAATTTGTCAGTGACTACTTTAATGGTTCCGTGTTCTTCATGAAATGGTTCAACAGTAGACATGCAGCGATAAGCATCAGAAGTATGAATTTCATTTATGTCATACATTTCAAGATGTTTAACTAATTTCTTGGCCATAATTTGACCTTCAGAAATCAAAGGTCGGTCAGAGTCATCTCCACTCCACTCAGTCCGTTTCACAGCTTTAGCGTGGCGCAGGAAAATCATCACATTTCCATGTCTCTCTGAATCTCTAAAATATTTCAACATATCTCGTTCGACATCATAGGTAAGAAAATGTCTAGCTTGCTTCATATTCACCCATTCCAAACGATCTACTTCCTCATTTGGAACAAATTCTGGAACTTGATCTGGCACTTTTGCCATCCAAAATTGAACTTTTTTCTTCTCATCATCAACTTCGTATTCAATAAAACCTAGATAGGGGCCAAAAACTGCATCAATTCCAGTTTCTTCTAGCACTTCACGTCGTGCGGCTTGAATAGCGCTCTCGCCATCTTCTATTTTCCCTTTGGGAAAGGTCCAATCGTCGAACTTTGCTCTATGCACCAAAGCTAATTCCAACTCAAAAGGACGTTTTTCACGCCACAAGATGGCCCCAGCAGCTCTTATCATTTAATTAGCCTTTCTAAGAATTGGTTTTGAAAATCTTCTAGTCTCGTAGCTTCATCACCTTTGGATACATAATGCCAACAATCCGATTCATCCATTTGCCACCGGATAAAACGGTTATCAAATGACTTTTCTAGAATATCTATAATTTGTTGCTGGTGCTCTGGTTGGTTTATTTTAAATAAAGTTTCAATACGTCTGTTCAGATTTCTCTCCATTATGTCAGCGCTACCGATAAATATTTCTGGCTGGCCATCATTGTGGAAATAGAAAATTCGGGAATGTTCTAAAAATCTTCCTAAAATTGATCTAATTTTGACGTTTTGAAAATCCGCAACTTGACTTAATCTAAATGCACATATCCCTCTAACTAATAAATCAATCTTCACACCCGCTTTTGCAGCGTCATATAACTCTCTAATAATTGATTCATCTACTAGAGAATTTATTTTCCATTTTATGTGGCCCGGTTTACCTGCTAAATGATTATCTTTTTCACGTCGAATTCTTTCTACCAAACCAGTTCGTAGAAATTTTGGAGCAACCAATAATCGTTTGTATTCGGATTCAGATGCCAAGCCGCTCAATTGGTTAAATAAAGCCATGAGATCACTGCCCAGAATAGGATCTGCGCTAATTAAACCAAGGTCATCATAAAAACGTGCTGTTTTTGGATGGTAATTTCCCGTTCCCATATGTGAGTAGAGGACAATTCCATTCTCCTCTTTGCGAATCACTAAACTTGCTTTTGCATGAGTTTTCATGTTCAACATTCCGTAAACTACATGAACACCAGCTTCTTCTAATTTTCTTGCCCATCGAACATTTGCTTGTTCGTCAAATCGCGCTCTAATTTCAATAACGGCCAAAACTTGTTTACCAGATTCGGCTGCTTCTATTAACGCATGCATAATCGGAGAGTCGCCTGAAGTCCTATAGAGAGTTTGTTTTATGGCAAGCACCTTTGGGTCTTGTGCGGCACTTTCTATAAATCTAACAACTGATCCAGTAAATGAATGCATTGGATGATGCAATAGAATCTCATTTTCTCTTATTGTAGAAAAGAAACTGTCATAATCTTCGATTGGTATTTCATCTAACTTTACTGGAAGCGTGTTCTTGAATGGTTTGTACTTCAATTCGGGAAAGTCCAATTCATATATTTCAAAACCAAAAGTTTGATCTAATGGAGGATTTGATTTGATGACATCTCCGGGTGTGATTTCCAGCTCTTCGATTAGCCGATCCAACAGCCTTTGATCAATACCCGCCTCCACTTCAAGTCTTACTGGGACTCCGAACTTTCTTCGCAATAATTCTTCTTCCATTGACGAAAGTAAATCTTCTGAATCGTCTTCATCTAAATCGAGGTCTTGATTTCTAGTAACTCTAAAGAAATAGAAGTCTTCAATGTCTTCACCTGGTAATAACAAATGTAAATGTTCTGCAATTAGATCCTCTTGTAAAAGATAGGAGTCATCGTTGTCACTAACCATTATCAACCGTGGCAAATTTGATGGAACTTTTACGCGAACAAATCTGAGTTCATGATTATTCTGTTTTACAAAGATTCCCAAATTTAAGGAGAGTCCTGAAATATGAGGGAATGGATGTGCAGGATCTACAGCCAATGGAGTTAGGATGGGCAAAATCTGTTTTTTAAATTTTTCTGTTAATTCAACCTTTTCTGATTCGGATAATGAATCCCACTTAACCCTTTTAATGCCATACTTATGAAGTTCATGATTTAAGTCTTTTTCTAGTAAATAATTTACCCTGGTATTAATCTCTTTCACTCGGCTATGGATTTCTCGAAGTAACTCTTTTGGTGTGTGTCCCGAACTTAAAAGAGAATTATTACCTCGATCTATTCGGCGTCTTAATGACGCTACTCTGACCATAAAAAATTCATCTAAGTTTGAATGAAATATTGATAGAAATTTAACTCTTTCTAACAATGGGATTTTTTGATCTTCTGCTAACTCTAAGACTCGAACATTAAAATCTAACCAGCTTAATTCCCGGTCTATAAATTCAGTGTGTCCCAGCTTCACTGGCTAAAGGTTTCAAGTGAAAGTGAATTTAAGGTGTCGGGGACCTTTACTCTGGATTAATTGCAGGAGTATTAAAGGTCTGCTGGCGATGCCAGAGTTCCTTTGAGTGCAGTTGCGGCTGCTACCAATGGTGATGCCAAATGGGTACGTCCGCCCTTACCTTGTCGACCTTCAAAATTCCGGTTTGAGGTGGAGACGCTTCGCTCGCCTGGTTTTAATTGATCAGGATTCATGCCTAAACACATTGAGCAACCAGCGCTACGCCATTCGGCTCCAGCTTCGATAAATACTTTATCTAAACCTTCTGATTCTGCTTGTAGACGAACGCGAGCAGAACCTGGCACAACTAACATCCGTAAAGTATTCGAAATCTTTTTGCCCTTCAAAATTGCAGCCGCTGCGCGTAAATCTTCAATGCGCCCATTGGTGCAAGAGCCCAAAAAGACAGTGTCTACTTTGATTTCCTTCATTGGGGTGCCTGCAGTAAGGCCCATATATTCAAGCGCTCGTTCGGCTGCCCCGCGTTCCTCCGCATCTTTCATTTCTGCAGGATTAGGAACTTTTGCATTTAATGCCACACCTTGTCCCGGGTTGGTTCCCCAAGTTACAAATGGTGAAAGTTCATCGGCATTTAACGTTACCTCTGCATCAAACTTTGCATCAGCATCTGTATAAAGTGATGACCAATAGGCAACTGCTTCATCCCAATTCTCGGGAGCATGAGGCTTACCTTTGATGTAATCAAAGGTAATTTGATCTGGCGCAATTAGCCCTGCGCGAGCGCCTGCTTCAATAGACATATTGCAGATGGTCATTCGAGCTTCCATTGAAAGTTTTCTAATTGCTTCACCGCGATATTCCAAAACATAACCTTGCCCACCGCCGGTAGAAATCTTGGCAATTACTGCCAAGATGATGTCCTTAGCAGTCACGCCTTCTTTTAATGTGCCTTCGACATTGATGGCCATGGTCTTAAAAGGTTTAAGAGGCAGAGTTTGGGTCGCTAAGACATGCTCAACTTCTGAAGTGCCAATTCCGAATGCCAACGCACCAAAAGCGCCATGTGTTGAGGTGTGCGAATCTCCGCAAACAATGGTCATGCCAGGTTGAGTTAAACCTAATTGTGGGCCGACAACGTGAACGATTCCTTGTTCAACATCTCCAAGTGAGTGGATACGAACACCAAATTCAGCGCAATTTTTACGAAGTGTATCTACTTGTAATTTTGAAACTGGATCTGCAATTGGCTTATCAATATCAAGAGTAGGAACATTGTGATCTTCAGTTGCCAAAGTTAAATCTGGGCGATGGACTGGACGATTTGATAGTCGCAAACCATCAAAAGCCTGCGGGCTAGTTACTTCATGAATTAAATGCAGATCAATGAAGAGCAAATCTGGTTCACCCTCTTTTGAGTGAACGATATGGTCATCCCAAATCTTCTCTGCAAGCGTCTTTCCCATTTGCCATACTCCTAAATTGCTATCCACATTCTGAGATGCTAATCTCATGCCGTGGACAGTAAGAATAGCGGAGTTGGCGTTTTAGATAAAGCCGTGAGTATTTTGGCAGCTTTAGAAAGCGGACCACACTCGTTGGCCGAGTTAGTTGCCGTGACCGGTATCGCACGACCAACTGCGCATCGCTTAGCGGTTGCACTCGAACACCATCGCTTGGTCTCCCGTGATTTAACTGGCCGATTTATTTTAGGAAAACGAAATGGCGAATTAGCAGCTGCTGCCGGAGAAGATCGATTACTTGCCGCAGCCGCCCCCGCTCTTGCCGCACTTCGCGATGCAACAAGCGAATCTGCGCAACTCTACAAACGCCAAGGAGATCAACGTGTGTGCGTTGCAGTTGCGGAGCGATTATCTGGTTTGCGTGATTCCGTTCCAGTTGGTGCCGCGCTAACTATGCAAGCAGGTTCAGCTGCACAAGTGCTACTTGCTTGGGAAGATTCTGAAAAAATACATCGCGCACTAGGAAAAGCAAGATTTACGGCAGCACATTTAGCTGCAGTTAGACGACGTGGTTGGGCGCAATCAGTTGGAGAACGTGAAGCAGGCGTGGCATCAGTATCTGCACCAGTACGCGGACCAAATAATAAAGTTATTGCAGCAGTTGGTATCTCTGGTCCGATTGAAAGACTTGGTCGGCAACCTGGTCGTTTACATGCAGCAGCTGTAGTTGCAACTGCAGCAAAGCTATCTGAATACCTAAGTAAAAATTCTAATTAATAGCTAATTAATACCTGTGCGGGTGTTCGCTAGATATTGTTCGAATCGTATGGCTCTTGGCGCGCATAACTAATGATTGGCTAGTCATACATCTTTCAGTGAATCTAACTCCGTCCATTAATTCACCATCTGTGATTCCAGTTGCCGCAAAGAAAATATCGTCACCCTTGACCAAATCTTTAGCAGTGAAAACCTTCTTTAAATCAAGGCCAGAAGCCATTTCACGTTCTGCATCTGATTGTGGTGCAAACATTCCTTGAATCTCTCCGCCTAAACATCTCATAGCGCAGGCTGCGATTACTCCTTCGGGAGTACCACCAATTCCCATAAGTAAATCAGCCCCGGTATTTGGTCTAGCAGCAAGTACCGCGCCTGCAACATCGCCATCTGAAATAAATTTAATTCGAGCCCCCGTTGTGCGAATCTCTTCGGCGAGCTTGTTATGGCGCGGACGATCTAATAAAACCACGGTAATGTCATAAGTGGGAACTTTTTTAGCTTTCGCAACCTTTTCAATATTCACTGATACTGGTGCCGTAATATCAATTACCCCAGCTGCTTCAGGTCCAGTTGCGATTTTATTCATGTAAAAAGCGCCACTTACATCAAACATCGCGCCTCGCTCTGCTAGCGCAATTACGGAAATGGCGTTATTTAAACCTTTAGCAGTTAGGGTGGTTCCGTCAATTGGATCAACTGCTACATCGCAATGCATGCCGGTTCCATTACCTACGACTTCGCCATTAAAAAGCATTGGGGCTTGATCTTTTTCGCCTTCGCCAATTACTACAACGCCATTCATGTCGACCGTTGAAATCATCTGTCGCATTGCATCTACTGCAGCTTGATCGGCATCATCTTTTGCGCCACGACCAACCCAACGGGATGCTGCAATTGCTGCAGTTTCGGTAACTCGCACTAGCTCAAGAGCTAAATTGCGAGAATTAATTTCCATGAGTTAACAGTAGCCCCGAAGGGATTCGAACCCTCGTAGCTGGCTTGAGAAGCCAGAGTCCTAG
>CAZUOG010000050.1:0-8224 GCA_964622225.1 uncultured Actinomycetes bacterium
AATGCCACGTTTGAAAGTTACTCAAATTCGTTCGAAGGTTGGCAATAAGCCAGAGCTACGCGACACATTGCGTTCACTAGGTTTAAAGCGAATCAACGATGTAGTTGTAAAAGAAGATCGTCCTGAGATTCGCGGAATGGTTCACGCTGTTCGCCATCTGATCAAGGTCGAGGAGGTTGAATAATGACACTAAAGCTTCATCATTTACGTCCAGCCCAAGGTGCTAAGAAAGCCAAGACTCGTAAGGGTCGCGGTGAAGCATCAAAGGGAAAGACTGCAGGTCGCGGTGGTAAGGGAACACGTGCACGTAACGTGGTTCGTATCGGCTTCGAAGGTGGACAGCTTCCACTTGTAATGCGTCTTCCAAAGCTACGCGGATTTAAGAATCCAGCGCGCGTTGAGTATCAGGCAGTTAATGTCTCAACAATTAACGAGCTATTCCCTAAGGGTGGCGAGATTACAGTTGCAGATCTAATTAACGCTGGTGCAGTACGCGATAGCTTGCCGGTAAAGGTGCTTGGCAATGGCGACATCAGCGTCAAAGTGAACGTAACTGCGCATGCATTCTCAGCATCAGCTGTTGAAAAGATTGCTGCTGCAGGTGGTTCCACAAAAACCCTATAAGACTCTGTAAGTCTCAGTAATAAACTACAAAGAAGTTAGCGAGTAGGAGAAGATCTAATGCTTTCAGCATTTGGTAAGGCTTTTAAAACACCGGACCTTCGAAAGAAGATCTTCTTTACTCTCGCCATCATGGCGTTATTCCGTTTCGGATCAGTTGTTCCAACACCTGGCGTTTCATATAAAAACGTTCAGGATTGCTTGAAGCAATCATCTGCTGGTGGTTTATTCGGTCTGATCAATCTTTTCTCTGGTGGAGCTTTGCTTCACCTTTCAGTTTTCGCACTTGGCATCATGCCTTACATCACCAGCTCGATCATCGTTCAGCTATTAACTGTGGTTATTCCACGTTTTGAAGCGCTAAAGAACGAAGGACAATCAGGTACTGCGAAGTTAACTCAATACACACGTTACTTAACCGTTGGTCTTGCAATCTTGCAATCAACTGGTCTTGTAGCAGTTGCTCGTACACCTGGTCGTTTGATCAGCGGATGTTCTCTTGCAATCATTCCTGATACTTCATGGCAGCGTATCGTCACAATGATTTTCGTTATGACTGCAGGTACCGCTGTAATCATGTGGCTTGGTGAATTAATTACTGACCGCGGTGTCGGTAACGGTATGTCCATTCTTATCTTTACCTCTATTGCAGCTGGTTTCCCTGGAAACCTTTGGAGCATCAAGCTACAGAAGGGCTTGTTCGCATTCCTATTCGTTCTTTCAGTAGGTATCTTGGTTGTGGCTGCGGTTGTATTCGTTGAGCAAGCTCAACGTCGTATCCCAGTTCAATATGCAAAGCGCATGGTTGGCCGCCAAACTTACGGCGGAACCAGTACATATATTCCAATCAAGGTTAATCAAGCTGGCGTTATTCCAGTTATTTTCGCATCATCATTGCTATATATCCCATCGCTAGTTGTTAACTTTACAAATAGCACCGCAGCATGGGCAGTTTGGATTTCACGTAACTTCGTTAAGGGTGATCATCCATTCTATGTAGCTTCATATGCGCTACTAATTATTTTCTTCACCTACTTTTATGTTGCAATTACATTTAATCCAGATGAAGTTGCAGATAATATGAAGAAGTACGGTGGATTCATTCCTGGTATTCGTGCAGGTAAGCCAACTGCAGAATATCTACAGTATGTACTTTCACGTATTACAGCTCCAGGTTCTCTATACCTTGCGCTAGTTGCGATTATTCCAATCGGAGCTTTGATTCTCTTCGGAGCAACTCAGAACTTCCCATTTGGTGGCACTGCGATTTTGATCGTTGTTGGTGTTGGCCTTGATACTGCAAAGCAGATCGAGTCACAGTTACAACAGCGTAGCTACGAGGGATTCCTTAAGTAATGCGACTTGTCCTGGTTGGTCCACCAGGTGCAGGCAAAGGAACTCAAGCTCAATTCCTTGCCGCGCACTTTGCAATTCCACATATTTCAACTGGCGATATTTTCCGCGCCAATTTAAAGGGTAATACTCCTCTTGGTTTAGAAGCTAAGAAGTACATGGATAAGGGCGAATTAGTTCCTGATTCAGTTACCAATGACATGGTTAAAGATCGTCTAAATCAAGGTGATCTTGAAAATGGATTCTTGCTAGATGGTTATCCGCGCAATGTTGCGCAAGCAGAAGTACTTCGCGCAGTTTTGGCTGAGAAAGCAACACCATTACATGCAGCGCTTGAATTAAGCGTTGATCATGATGAAATTGTTACTCGACTTTCAGGTCGTCGTTCATGCTCTGAATGCCAACGCACATTCCATGTGGTCAATGAAAAGCCTGCAGTAGATGGAATTTGCGATGGCTGTGGTGGCAAGTTAATTCAGCGCGAAGATGATAAGGCAGAAGTTATTAAGCGTCGTTTAGAAGTTTACGCTGAACAAACTGAACCGATTATTTCGTTCTACCGTAACGAAGGTTTATTAATTACTATCTCTGCAACTGGTCCAGTAAATGAAATTACTGACTCTGCGATTGCAGCGCTTTCCCGCGTAAAGTAACTTCCATGGCGATCGAGCTAAAGACTCTTGATCAATTAAAGAGCATGCGTAAAGCGGGACTCTTAGTTGGAGAAACTCTGCAGCTACTTCGCGAAACAATTAAACCAGGCATGACCACATCTGCACTAGATGCAGTTGCTGCTGCAAATATTAAACGCGGTGGCGGCACTTCTAACTTTCTTGGTTATCACGGATATCCGGCAACTATTTGCGTGTCTGTAAATGATGAAATCGTTCATGGAATTCCGGGAGATCGCGTAATTCTTGAAGGCGACGTGGTTTCAATTGATTGCGGTGCAATTATTGATGGCTGGCACGGAGATGCTGCGTTCTCTGTTGTAGTCGGTGCTGGTGATTCTGCAGATCAAAAGATGTTAGATGTTTGCGAAGAATCAATGTGGCGCGGAATTGCGGCTGGCAAAAAAGGCGGCAAGCTCTCTGACATCGGCCATGCAATTGAAGAGTATGTAAATTCGCAAGGTAAATACGGAATTCTGCGCGAGTATGGCGGACATGGAATCGGAACCGCAATGCACATGGAGCCACACGTTTTAAATTACGGTAAGCCAGGCAATGGACCAGATTTGGTTGAAGGAATTTGCTTAGCGATCGAACCAATGATCACTCGCGGCACTCATAAAACTAAAGTGCTCGGTGATGATTGGACCGTGGTAAGCCAGGACAAATCTCGTGGTTCGCACTTTGAGAATTCCTATTGCATCGCGCCCGACGGCAAGCCATTTGTTTTAACCGCGCTAGACGGCGGCAAGGCGGAACTTGGCCGTTTAGGCGTAGAAATCTCAGATTTGCTCGTATAAGTAATCAAAAAGTTATTCAATTTCGTTCAATTTTGTTTATTGAACGGATAAGTTCTCTCCATTCCGGCCCACCGGATAACAATTCAAGGAGAAAAGAACTAATGAAAACAAAGAAGTTTTTAAGCGCTATAACTGTTGCTGCTGCGTTAGTGCTTAGCAGCGCTCCATCTGCAAGTGCAGGCGTTAAGCCAGCGACCAAAGCAACTATTGGTGATGAATGCACACAGGCAGCGGTTGGCACAACTGCAGCAGGTCGCGGTGTTGACGGTACAGATCTAACATGCGTTGTAGTTTCAACCGGTTCTTATAAGGGCCAAACACGTTGGTGGTACAAAGATGTAAAGCCACTAAAGAATATTGATTGGACTATCCCTGCTAACCCAGGCGGATATTCTCTAACTGCTGATGCAATTGCAGATTCATTGAAGGCAGAAGGTTTACTTGGTTCAGCATCTTCTGTTTACAAGCCAGGTGCTGGTGGATCTGTTGGACTTGGTGCATTTCAAGAAATTAAAGGCAAGCCAGAAGCTGCAATGATTACTGGTATTGCAATGACTGGTGGACTATATTCAAATAAGTCAAAGTTAAATCTTCTTGATTCAACACCAATTGCAAAAGTACTGCGTGAATATGACGGAATCGTTGTTCCATCATCATCAAAGTACCGCACGCTAAAGCAACTTCTAGATGATCTTGTAGCAAAGCCAAATGCAGCATCAATCGCTGGCGGTAGCAAAGGCGGAATTGATCATCAGGTTATCGGATTACTTGCACAGAAGGCAGGCATTGATCCTACAAAGCTGAACTATGTTGTTTACTCTGGTGGACCAGAAGTAATTACTTCACTTCTAAGTGGAGCAACACAGGTTGGCATCTCTGGCGCTCTTGATTTCGCACCTTATGTAGCATCAGGAAAGCTTCGCTACTTAGGTGTTTCATCAGCAAAGCCATTAACGGGTATCAAGGCAAAGACCTTTACACAGCAGGGTTATGACCTTGTTTACGGTAACTGGCGCGGAATTATGGCGCCTGCAGATCTACCTAAGGCTGATTACCTAAATTTCGTTAAAGTAATCGACATCATGCACGTTTCACCAGCTTGGGCGGCACAGCTTAAGAAGAATAACTGGGATAACGAATTCGCTGCCGGTACTGCATTCAAGTCATTCCTTGAAAAGCACATTCCAGAAATCAACGGCGTCATGAAGAGCCTTGGAATCTAATTGCTTCTAAGTAAAGTTACAAAGCACGGCAAGGGGGAGCTGGTATTTGCCAGCTTCCTCTTTATGCTTGGTATTTTCGTTGCATGGGACACATCACGAATGGAGATTCCACAAGGATCTTCAATCGTAAGCCCACAAACTTTTCCTTACGTTGTTGCTGCATTCACTTCTTTTATAGGATTGCTATTAATTATTGATTTACTTCGCGGCAATCACGGCACACCAGATGGTGATGAACCTGGAGATCCTTTAATTCCAGTCAATTTTGCAACTTTAGGAATTGTTGCCGCATCAATTGGTTTGCATGTTGTGCTACTTGAAAAAGCGGGCTATGTAATTGCAGCAACCGTTTGTTTCTTTGGTGTCTCATATGGATTTGGTTCCAGAAAGTACGTTAAGGATTTCATCGTTAGTTTGCTCTTTGCATTGATTATTTATTTCGCTTTTACTAGAGGCTTAAACATCAAATTGCCTGCTGGAATTTTAAGAGGGCTGAAGTAAATGGGTAATAGTTTCTCGCTGCTTCTAGATGGATTTCAGACCGCATTTACCGCTACCAATTTATTGTTTGGCTTACTTGGTACTTTTCTGGGAACACTCGTTGGAGTTTTACCAGGTATCGGGCCAGCGCTAGCAATCGGTCTTTTATTACCAATTTGTTTAACGGTAAATCCAACTTCTGCTTTGATTATGTTCGCTGCAATTTATTACGGCGCAATGTATGGCGGATCAACAACTTCAATTTTGCTTAATACTCCTGGCGAGAGTGGCTCAGTTATTACTGCTCTTGAAGGAAATAAAATGGCGAAAGCTGGACGTGCAGGCGCCGCTTTAGCTACCGCAGCAATTGGTTCATTCGTGGCTGGAACAATCGCAACTTTGCTTCTGGCATTTGGCGCTCCAGTTATGGCGGATGTGGCTCTAACTATTCAGCCAGCCGGTTATCTAGCTCTGATTATTTTGGCTTTTACTACTGTGGGAACACTTCTTGGATCATCACGTGTTCGAGGTTTAGTTTCACTTGCCATCGGATTAGTTATCGGTTTAGTAGGAGCAGATCTTCAATCTGGCGCACTTCGATTAACTTTTGGGAATTTAAATGCAATCGACGGAATCGAAACGGTTACCGTTATTGTTGCGATTTTCGCTTTAGGCGAAGCGCTTTACTTAGCTGCAAGACATCAAGAAGTAGATATGTCTCTCATTCAGATGAAAGGTAAAGCTTGGATGACAAAAGAGGATTGGCGTCGCTCTTGGAAACCATGGCTACGCGGAACCTTTATCGGATTTCCTTTGGGTGTAATTCCTGCTGGTGGATCAGAAGTTCCAACATTTCTCTCTTACGGTGTTGAGCGTGCTCTATCAAAAAATAAAGATGAATTTGGTAAAGGCGCAATCGAAGGAGTTGCTGGCCCCGAAGCTGCAAATAATGCAAATGCGGCAGGCGTTTTAGTTCCAATGTTGGCGCTTGGTTTACCTACATCTGCAACTGCCGCAGTGGTGCTGGTAGCTTTTCAATCATTCAATATTCAACCAGGTCCAATGCTCTTCCAAACAAATCCACAAATTGTTTGGGGCTTAATCGCATCTCTATTTATTGGTAATACTTTACTTTTGGTTTTGAATTTACCTTTAATTAGATTCTGGGTGCTACTTTTAAAGATCCCGACACATTATTTATATGCCGGAATTACCACTTTTGCTTTATTAGGCGCATATGCACTTAATAACTCAACCTTCGATTTACAGGTGGCGTTGGCAATCGGCGCACTTGGATTTTTCTTTCGCAGATTTGGAGTACCTATTACGCCTTTGATTATCGGCGTGATCCTTGGACCATTGGCGGAACTTCAGTTCAAGCGTGCATTGCAAATTAGCCAAGGCGATTGGAGCATCCTGGTTGCAGGTCCATTCCCGAAAGTTATTTACAGCATATTATTCTTAGTATTAATAGGCCCATTGGTCTGGAATTTTAAGAAGAAATTTGCATTAAAGAAGTAAATTCTCTTTGTGAAGATTGAAACTTGGGCTCAACGTCTTTTAATAAGCTCAACTTTCACTCAAGCAACGATGTATGTCGTGCGCCCGTTTATCACTTATCGAGCGATCGAAATTAATGCGGGCGCAACGGCTATTGGTTTAATAGGTGCAATCTATGCGCTCTTTCCCGTTTTGCTTGCACTTAAATTTGGTAGCTGGGTTGGCAAGTATGGTGAAGGAAAGTTCTTAGTAATCGGAACACTTTCACTAATTGCCTCGAGTACCGCACTTATTTTCTCTCATGATATTTATTCATTAGCCGCCGCAACTGCTTTTGCTGGTCTTGCGCATTTAGGTTTAATGGTTGGCGGCCAGACGATGGTTGCACTCCGAGCACCAAAATCTGAATACAACAAGTTATTCGGTTACTACACGTTTAGCGCATCGCTCGGTCAGATGATTGGCCCAGTTTGTGCCGGCCTACTTGCAGGATCTCTAGCAAATGGAATGCCAAAACATTCAAGTAATGCATTTATTTTTGCAATCGTACTTTCAGCGATTGCGCTCATTCCAACATTTGGATGGCGTACTGCTGCACCAACGGTGATAGCCTCGGAAGAGCAGAGCAATACTTGGGCCGCGGCTAAATCGATGTTATCTCGTAAAGAGATTTCATCGGCGGTATTTATCTCGCTTGCGATATCTACAACTGGAGATTTATTAGTTATCTTCTTGCCATTACTTGGCACCGAAAGGAAGATTGATCCAGCTCTTATTGGTTTGATTCTTTCGCTTCGAGCATTAGGTTCGATGATTTCGCGTTACTCTTTAGGTTTTGTAAGTAAGAGAATTGATGATCGAAAATTACTTTTAATAACTACAACTGTTGCTGCGGCCGCGTTAGCGTTAATGGTTTACACAAGTAGCCCACTTATTCTGGGCTCATTGGTTTTCTTATCTGGACTAATGCTCGGTTTCGGACAACCGCTAACTATGGCGATTGTTTCTCATCGTACGAAACCTGATGAACGCGCATTAGCTATTAGCGCTCGATTAACCGGAAATCGCCTTGGCCAATTTGTTCTGCCGATAATCGCAGGTTTACTGACATCTGCAGCTGGGGCAGGGGCCGCTTTCTGGTCAATGGCGGGACTTTTGAGCCTTGGTTTCTTGGCTGCCCGCTCGGAATAATGTGGCCAAAGCCTCGATTTGTCCTTATCAAACCCCATAAATAGAATTACCCTTCGCGCCTCAAATCGGGGCGCACTCAATTAGGGACAGGTAGGCACTTGGCTAAAGAGGGTAGCGCCATCGAAATGGAAGGCGTTGTTGCTGAAGCTTTGCCTAATGCAATGTTCCGCGTTGAGTTATCAAACGGACATAAAGTTCTTGCGCATATCAGTGGCAAGATGCGAAAAAATTATATTCGCATCCTTCCTGCAGATCGTGTGATTGTAGAGATGAGTCCGTACGACCTAACTAAAGGTCGAATTATCTACCGTTATAAATAACGATAGATAAAAGAAGGAGAACAAATGAAGGTGCAACCAAGCGTTAAGAAGATCTGCGATAAGTG
>CAZUOG010000051.1:0-8128 GCA_964622225.1 uncultured Actinomycetes bacterium
TTGCTTTTTTATTTGCCACTAACGGACGAAGGCCTGCAAATACACCAATTACTTGGTCAATATTGATTCTTGGAGCGAGAACTCGATTTGCTTGATCAATTATGTATTGCACATCTGAACGGTCCGCCAAAGGAGTATTTGGATCCCCCAAATACTCAGTGTCAGTGGTTCCAATCATCCACTGATCTTTCCAAGGGATAATAAATAGAACGGATACTGCAGTTTTAATAATGATTCCTTCGTCAGCCTTGATCGCCTCCCCAGGAAGCGTGATGTGCACACCTTTACTCATCTTAACTTCATAGCCAGGTTCAATTCCGAATTGCTTATGTAGCTCATCGCTCCAAACGCCAGCACACATAATGACAGACGAAGCTCTAACTGTGTATTTTTTCTTAGAATTTAAATCGACAACAACTGCACCCGTTACGCGATTCTTCTTCTTAGTTAGAGATTCAACTTTTGCTCTAGTAATAATTGCAGCGCCATGGCGCTTCGCGGTACGAGCAATCATCATGGTGTGGCGTGCGTCGTCAACTTGTGCATCAAAATAACGAATCGCCCCTGTAATTACATCAGTTCTTAAACTAGGTGCAATTTCGGTAATTGTTTTTTGAGAAAGATGTTTATGACCAGGAAGTGCTCGTTTAAAACCGCGTAATGCATCGTAAAGCGCTAAACCAGCACCAACGTAGGTGCGCTCCTTAACTTTTTCCTGAAGTGGATATAGGAATGCAACAGGTTTAACTAGGTGTGGCGCTAAGGATGAAACCAAAAGTTCTCGTTCGTGAAGAGCTTCGCGAACCAATTTAAAGTCATACTGTTCAAGATAGCGAAGACCGCCGTGAATTAGTTTGCTAGAGCGGCTCGAAGTTCCAGAAGCAAAATCTTCAGATTCAATCAGGGCAACTGACAAACCACGGGTTATGGCATCTAGTGCAACGCCTACTCCGTTGATTCCGCCGCCGATAACCAGAACATCAAAATGCTCATTACTTAAGCGGGATAGATCATCCGCTCTCTGCTCTGGATTTAAATTGGAATTGAACATTACTCGCCAATATTAACGTTAGTTAAGTAAAGTGCCTACATGATTTACATCGGCAGTTTAGATCAAGGCACCACTAGCACTCGTTTTATCATTTTTAATGAGCTTGGTCAGATTGTGGGCAAGAGCCAAATGGAACACCAACAGATTTTGCCCCAATCTGGATGGGTTGAGCACGATGCCGATGAAATATGGAAGAACACTCAGCAAGTAATTTCAAGTGCGATAGCAGATGCAAATATCAAAATCACAGATTTAGCAGCGATTGGAATCACTAATCAACGAGAAACAACAGTTTGCTGGAATCGTAAAACTGGTGAGCCACTAGCCAATGCCATTGTCTGGCAGGACACCCGTACGGCAGATTATTTAAATGGATTTACCGATTCCCAAAAGAACGCTATTACTCGGAAAACTGGTACTCCAATCGCTCCATATTTCTCCGCAAGCAAAATGAATTGGATACTAAAGAACAAAGTATCGAATATCCAAGACATTGCATTTGGAACCATTGATTCTTGGTTGTTATTTAAATTGACTGGCGAATTTGTCACCGATGTAACTAATGCATCCCGCACTCAATTGATGAATCTAGAAACTCTTGATTGGGATGATGAACTTCTTGGGATTTTTGAAATTAAAAGAGAGTGGCTACCTCAGATCAAATCCTCTTCTGAAATTTATGGAAAAACATCTGATGGTGTGCCGGTCGCAGGAATCCTAGGCGATCAGCAAGCTGCAATGGTTGGACAAACTTGCTTTAGTAAAGGTGAATCTAAAACTACCTATGGCACTGGAAATTTTGCATTAATCAGTACCGGAACCGAACTGGTTCGTTCCAAGAACGGACTAATCACAACAGTGCTATATAAATTTGGTAATACACCAGTTCAATATGCACTTGAAGGTTCTGTTGCAGTTACTGGCTCAGCAGTTCAGTGGTTAAGAGACCAATTAGGAATCATTAAATCAGCTGATGAAATCGAATCTCTTGCAGCTTCAGTATCCGATAACGGCGGTGTCTATTTTGTGCCTGCCTTTTCAGGCCTATTCGCTCCCTATTGGCGCAGTGATGCTCGTGGTGTGATTGTTGGATTAACCAGAGCAAATACCAAAGCACATATTGCTAGAGCTACTTTGGAAGCCATTTGCTATCAAACCAAAGAAGTCATTGACGCGATGGAATCTGATTCAAACATTAAATTAAGTGAAATGCGTGTTGATGGCGGAATTACGAATAACTCACTATGTATGCAGATGCAATCTGACATCATGGGTGTAGATATTGTTAAACCGGTAATTACCGAAACCACATCGCTAGGTGCTGCTTTTGCTGCAGGACTTGCAGTTGGAACTTGGAAAAACACCGAAGAGATTAAGAATATTTGGCAGCGTGAAAATACTTGGAAATCAAAGAGCACTTCCGAATGGCGCGCATCCGGTTACCAAAAATGGCGAAAAGCTATTACACGCACTTTCGATTTAAGCGATTTAAGCCAGTAAGATACTTTCACTATGGAGCTACGCGGCGTAATTCGAACTGATCGAGAAATGGCCGACGGGCGCACAATTCGTTATTACGACAGTAAACCTACCGAACGTAAGGCAGTCGATCAGCGCCCTAAAGAAGAACAACCAGGAATTGGTGAACTTCGCTTTGATTCGTTAGTCAATGAATGGATTGCAATTTCGGCACATCGCCAAAACCGAATTTTTCTACCACCTAAAGAACTTTGTCCCCTCTGCCCCACAACTACCAGAGAACTCTTAACCGAAATTCCAGAAGCAGATTACGAAGTAGTTGTTTTCGACAATAAGTCTCCTTCGCTTCGACCTCCACATGGTGACTATGCATTACCTGATTACGCAGGGCCTGAAACAGATATGGGTAAAGCGATCGGCAAATGCGAAGTAATTGTTTTTAATTCAGATCATGGACAATCTTTCTGTGATTTATCACCAAATCAAGTTCGCACTCTTCTCGAGGCTTGGCGTGACCGAACCGCAGAATTATCTAAAGAGAACTTTATTCGCCATATTGCGCCATTTGAAAATCGTGGTGAAGAAATTGGCGTAACACTTCATCATCCACATGGCCAAATTTATGCATATTCCTACCTTCCACCTCGAGTTGAGAAGATGTTGTCAGTGGCTAAGCGATACAAAGACGAATTTGGCAAAGTTTTATTTGATGAAATTCTAAAGCGCGAACTGAATGAGAAGGTACGCATAGTTACCCAGAATGAACATTGGGTGGCCTATGTTCCATTTGCGGCGCGCTATCCTTACGAAATACATGTTGCTCCATTAAAACCGGTCGCAGACTTAACGGAATTAACTCCAGAACAATGCGATGCATTTCCGGCTCTTGCCCTAGAAGTTACCAAACGCCTGGATGGAGTTTACGGAGTGCACATGGCATACATTGCGGCTTGGCATCAAGCTCCAGTCAGAGAAGGTCGAGATCTGCTTCGTTTACATTGGCAGATCACTTCAGTCCGTCGTGCACCAGGTAAATTGAAATATTTAGCAGGATCAGAATCTGCAATGGGCGCATTCATCATGGATGTAACGCCAGAGCAATCTGCCGCACAATTGCGTGAGGTAAAACTTTGAGAATTTTAGTTACTGGTGGCGCTGGATATATTGGTTCAACTGCTGTTGCGCTACTAACTAAAGCCGGTTACGAAGTTACGGTGTTGGATGACTTAAGTACTGGGCATGCGGATTCACTGCCATCGAATGTGAAATTTGTAAATGGATCTTTACTTTCAGATTCAGATTTAGATGAAGCCCTCAAAGATTGCGATGCAGTCATGCATTTTGCTGCAAAATCTTTAGTCGGAGAATCCGTTGAAAAACCTGAACTTTACGAAAAGGTAAATGTCGGCGGTTCAAAGGCGCTAATTGCAAAGATGAAAGAGCATGGCATCAGCAAGATTGTGCTCTCCTCTACTGCAGCAACTTATGGAGAACCAAAACGAGTTCCAATTTCAGAAACAGATGAACCGGCCCCAAAGAATCCTTACGGAGCCACTAAATTAGAAATAGATCGCATGATTAGCGCATCTGGTTTCTCTGCAATTTCTCTTCGATATTTCAATGTCGCGGGTGCCTATAAAGCTGAAAATGGTTGGTTGGCTGAGCGCCATAATCCAGAAACTCATTTGATCCCTAATGTCTTGAAAGCCACTGATGCCTCCCCTGTGAAAATTTTCGGAACTGATTGGCCAAACGAAGACGGAACATGTATACGCGACTATATTCACGTTGTAGATTTAATTGAAGCCCACATTAAGGCTCTAGAGAATCTTCCAAACGGTAAACATGAAATTATAAATTTAGGTTCAGGAGATGGTTATTCCGTAAAGCAGGTAATCGCTGCTGCAGAGAAGGCCGTTGGTAAAGCTATTCCTGCAGTTTCAAGCGAACGACGCGCTGGGGATCCAGCAATCTTGATTGCCGATATTACTAAAGCAAAATCATTTCTGAAGTGGCAACCTACTCGTGGAATAGAAGAGATGGTTGCTGACACCTGGAACTCGATGCAATGAGTTTTGAAGATGTATTCGGCACTGAACCAGATGTAATTGCTGCTGCCCCTGGCCGAGTTAATGTTATCGGCGAACACGTTGATTACTCGGATGGATTTGTACTTCCCTTTGCAATTTCCAATCGCACCACAGTTGCGATCAAAAAGCGCGCCGACAAAAAGATTCGTTTAGCTTCGGCGCAGCGCCAATCATCAGTATTCGAAACTTCAATCGATGAATTAATCCCCGGTACCGAAGGAAAGTGGGAACGCTATCCACTTGGAGTGGTTTGGGCCTTAGGAATAAAAGATGGATTAGATATCTATGTCGATGGCAAAGTTCCGCTAGGTGCTGGCCTATCTTCATCTGCTGCGCTTGAATGTAGTATTGCTACAGCGTTAAATGAACTTTTCAAATTAAATCTTGATGTACGCGATTTAGCACGAGCTACTCAAAAGGCAGAAAATGATTTTGTTGGAATGCCTTGCGGCATCATGGATCAATCGATTTCACTAATGGGCAAAGCAGGACATGCGTTGCTTCTTGATTGCCGAGATTTATCAACAAAATTAGTGCCAATGGATCTTGCTTCAAGCGATTTAGAGCTTTTAATTATTGATACTCAAGCGCATCACGCATTAGTCGATGGCGGTTACGCCGAACGCAGAGCAGCTTGCGAATCCGCTGCTAGCAAGCTTGGAAAAACTATGCGTGAACTTTCAATAACAGAACTTGAGGCGAACAAGTCAAAATTAACTGAAACCGAATATCGCCGTGCTCGTCATGCAATTACTGAAATTGCGCGCGTACTTGAATGTGTTACTGCGTTAGAAAATAAGGATTTTGAAAAAGTTGGAGATTTAATTAATAAATCCCATATCTCTCTAAGAGATGATTACAACGTTTCTTGTCCAGAATTAGATACCGCGGTAGAAGCTTCGCTATCAGCGGGTGGGCTAGGTTCTCGTATGGTTGGTGGTGGCTTTGGTGGCAGTGCAATTGCATTGGTTAATAGAGCAAATATAGATAAAACTAAATCAGCCGTAACTAAGGCATTTATTGAAAAAGGTTTTAAAGCTCCAAGATTCTTTGAAAGTCTGCCTTCTGAAGGTGCAGAAATACTTTAAGCGACTGGAATTACTGAGACTACTTCTACTCCGCCAATTGCGCTTAGCACCTGAACTAAATCTGTTGGATCGCTACCCGGCACTGCAACAGTAATGTCGTCATAACCTTTGCCGTCTTCGCTTTTAACAACCACAAGGCCGCGGATATCTCCCCCTGCAAAACCAATAGCTGATGCCACCGCACCAAGAGAACCCGGACGATCTGGAAGTGTTATGTGTAAACGAAATAGCGCCATGAGTTAATTGTACCCATAGCGCTATTTCTAACGTGTTACAGATTAGTTACTTGGAGCTGAACCTAATTTCACGCTGTAAGTCTTCGAGCCACCCGATGGCAGATCAACCGTCACGCTAACTGTTGTGCCAGGTGCGTATGAACGGATTTTTACAATCGCTGCAACTTCATCGGTGATTCGAACACCATCAATTGATTTAATTACTGCGCCAATAGGGATTCCAGCCTTCTCAGCACCTTCTCCGCTGCTCAATTTTCCAATCTTCGCTCCAACACCTGAATAAGTGGTGTCGAAATAAATTCCAAGAACTGGTCTCGTTGATTTTCCGGTATTTATTAATTCATCAATTGTTCGCTTCGCCTCGGTGATTGGAATTGAGAAGCCAAGACCGATGGAACCGGATGCACCGCCACTTGAAAGAGTCGCAATTGCAGAATTGATTCCAATGATTCGTCCACTTCCATCCAGAAGTGCGCCGCCAGAATTTCCTGGGTTAATCGCAGCGTCAGTTTGAATCGCATTTACATAACTTTCTTGGCCGCTAGATCCAGTGGTAACTGGGCGATTTAGCGCTGAAATAATCCCGCTGGTAACTGTTGAAGATAAACCAAGTGGTGAACCAATCGCTACTACCGGATCTCCAACCACTACTTGATTTGAATCGCCTAAAGCCAATTCTGGAAGATTACCTTTATTAATCTTGATGACTGCTAAATCGTAATTGGAATCGCGTCCCACAATGGTTGCTGGATATTGATCTCCGTTATTTAATTCAACAGTCAGCTTTCCGCCAACGCTATTGGCAAAATCTGAAACTACGTGATTATTTGTAACAATGTAAGTTGTAGATCCATTAGATTTATAAATCCAACCTGATCCTGATCCAGAACCATTTGTAACAATTTCTTCGATTGAAACAACACTTGGCCCTGCGCTTGATGCAATTGCAGAAACATCAATTGAGTTTCCGCTTAATGAGATTAGTTTTTGGTTAGAGGCGCAAACACCGTTCTTGGCCAAATACAATTGATTTGTAGTAGTTACACAGGCTTTTGAACCTGGTGTAATTGAAGGAGCAGCATCGGAAATTCCACCCATAAGAATGGCGCCTGCTGCAAAGCCAATGCCGATCTTTAGGCTTGAGTTTTTTAGAATGTTCATGTCGGTAATAATGTCCTTTTTACCTAAAAAATTCCTGAGTTTTTCTTAAAAGTTAATTTAAGTGTGGAAAATTCTTAAGCTTCAACCACGTATGCGCCTGAGATTTTTACCTTGATTGAGCGCAACGGTTTTGGCGCAGGGCCAGCAGTCACTTTTGCGCCATTAAAGGGGTCAAATTCTGCGCCATGGCATGGGCAAGCAAGCTTTTTGCCATTAAATCCAACGGTGCAACCTTGATGGGTGCAGACTAATGAATATGCAAAGAGACCCGCTTTGGTACGGAAGACCATCGCTGGTTCACCACTACTTGATTTGAATTCTCTTTGTGCACCAATTGGCAGTACTTCTAATTTTACAATCTTCTTTCCTGAAGATGAAGTGGTGCTTGCTGCTGCAGCTTTCGGAAATAATTTACCAAGTCCAATAAATCCACCGGTAATTCCAAAGACGCTACCTAAACGTAAAAAGCCACGACGTTCCATATTTAAATCAATCCTCTTGTTCTGGTTATAAAGTACAAAGAAATATGCAAGCCACATTGCCGCATATGCAGTATCGCTGCCCAAGAAGTATGGCTTAACGTGGAAAGTCACGGTGAGCCACAATCCAACTGATGTGGAAAAACCAACAAAGGCAAAGAATCTAGGTGCAATAAATAGTAATGTTGCTATGCCTGTCACAAATTCGGCAATCAAAGTTGCCCAACCAATTAAAGTTGCATGTTCTAGCGCATGATTAAGAAGTGGGCCAAGCGGAGAAATTTTTACAAAACCTGCAATTTGGCTGCCAATGTAATTCACGGTTCCAGGAGTTAGAAAACTTGGATCAGATGCTTTATCCCAACCACCGTAAATCCAAGTGATGCCAAGCCAGGCTCGAAGAATTCTCGTCGAGGTGCTTTGAGCTTTCCAAGAAGCTGCAATTGATTTTGCGCGATAAGCCATATAACAAGCGTACCTGTTGAACTCAATTAAAAAGCTCCCTGACTTGGACTCGAACCAAGAACCTGCCGGTTAACAGCCG
>CAZUOG010000052.1:0-8056 GCA_964622225.1 uncultured Actinomycetes bacterium
GAAAAGAGACGTTTGCAATTAACTCGTCTGCTCATGGATAGTCCGAACGTGCTTTTGCTTGATGAACCAACAAATGATTTTGATATTGAAATTCTTACAGAACTAGAAGATTTACTGGATAGTTTTGCTGGAACGCTTTTGGTGATTTCACACGACAGATATTTCTTGGAACGTACTTGCGATCGAATCGTTGGTTTGCTTGGCGATGGCACGTTAACTGATTTACCAAGAGGCATTGATCAATACTTAGAAAAGCGAGCTGTGCAAATTGCAGCCTCTTTACCGAAAAATGTAAATGAAAAGAAAATCTCCAGTGCAGCAGAAGAACGCCAGAATAAAAAAGATTTAATTCGCATTGAGCGACAAATGGAGAAAGTTGCCTCCGAAATTGCAGAATTAAAAAAAGCACAGGAAGCGGCAGCTTTTAATGCGGAAGAATTAATTAAAGTTACGACAGAATTGGAAGCAGCCAAAGAAAAACATTCAGCACTCGAAGAGGAGTGGTTAAGCAAATGCGACTAGACATAATTGCATTTTTGACCGCGACACTAATTGCATTACAAGCCAGAGCAAATGGCGAGCTTTCACATTTATTAGGTAATCCAATTCAGGCTGCAACGGTTTCTTTTGGTTCAGGTTTAATTGTTATTGCGATTTTTGCCGCAACTCATCACGGCATGCGTCAAGGTTTACTGGGAATAAAAGAAGGCATATCTTCTGGTGGATTGAAAAGGTGGAATCTCTTTGCCGGGATGCTTGGCGGCATATTTGTTGCGATTCAAACCAACACGGTACCGCTGATTGGAGTTGCAATTTATTCAGTAGCTTCTATATCTGGTCAAACAGCGTCCTCATTAATCGTTGATGCCTTTGGCCTTTCCGGCGGAGCCAAGAAACACATTACTTTTCGCCGTGTTTTTGCCTCATTTATCACCGTATTGGCGGTGTTAGTTTCAGTCTGGGATCGAATTGACGCTAATGATTTATCACTATTTCCAGTGGCGCTAGCTGGACTTGCTGGTGGCATTGTAGGAATCCAGAGAGCCCTTAACGGAAAAATAAATATCTATTCCAAACAGCACTGGACTACTTCATTATTGAATTTCATTATGGGTACAACATTCCTGTTGTTACTTACTGCCATTTTAATTCCTGCGGGCCACTATAAATTTCAATCACTCCCTGCAACACCTTGGTGGATTTATACAGGTGGAGTTTTAGGTGTCATTTACATTGCATACTCCGCAACCATTGTGCAGCAACTTGGCGTTCTAGCGTCCACACTTCTTAGTGTCGGCGGAAACTTGTTCGGCGCTCTGTTGATTGACTGGTTAGTTCCAGCTCATGGTGTGAAAGTTAGCGCTTGGTTAGTAACGGGAATTTGTCTATCGTTTTTAGGAGTTATCGTCGGTGGCGTAAGTAGCCAGCAACAGAAGAGATGATAGAAGCTCCAATAAAGAATGCTGCAATTACGTAACTTGAATTTCTAACTGCCGGAATCGTTGCTGAGTAGTAACCTGCCAAAGTTATTAAAACCGACCAAAAAAGCGCACCAACTGCATTTGCAGTTAAGAATGAGTAGTAACGCATCTTTGCAGCGCCAGCAATTGGCGGGACAAATGTTCGAATCCATGGAAAATATCTAGCAGCAACCACCGCCCACCATCCTGAACGTTCATAAAACTTTTCAGATCTGGTAATCAGAACTTGCAATTTAGGTGAATTCTTCTTATCTATATATGGACGACCATATTTACGTCCAATGACATACCCAGTTTGATCGCCAATAAATGCACCTAAGAAAACTACTAAACAAAGTAAGGAAATATTTATTGATTTATTGCTTGCGGCTACTAATCCTGCACTAAACAGGACTGAATCTCCTGGTAGGAAAAAGCCCAACATAATGCCGTTTTCTACGTACATAATTAAAAATGCAATTACATAGAAAAGTAGCGGTGCCAACGTGGCAAACTGCGCATCAAATGATGCTTGAACCATTATTTAGCGGCACCTTTTACTGCCGCCGCAACCTTCTTAGCAACTTCGGTATCAAAAACGCTTGGAATTATAAAGTTGGCATTTAATTGCGAAGGCGTAACACAGGAAGCAATTGCATTGGCGGCAGCTACAAGTAATTCATCAGTAATTTTGCTTGCATTAGCGTCTAATAATCCACGGAAGATTCCTGGGAAAGCCAAAACATTGTTGATTTGATTTGGTTGATCGCTGCGACCAGTTGCAACTACAGCTGCATATTTGCGAGCAATTGTTGGGTCAATTTCTGGATCTGGGTTTGCAAGTGCAAAAATAATGGAATTAATCGCCATAGATGCAACATCATCTTCAGATAAAACGTTTGCTGCACTTACACCGATAAATACATCAGAACCTTTAATTGCATCATGCAAATTACCTTTGAAATTATGGTTATCAATTCCATCAATTTCCGCTAGACCATCTCGGTGAAAAGCGAGAATATTTCGAGCGCCACTAATCCAAAGTAATTTTGCAATCGCGGTACCTGCTGCTCCTGCTCCGCTAATTACAATTTTTACTTCACTTAAATTCTTGCTCACAAGTTTTAGCGCGTTCTTAAGAGCGGCCAGCACCACAATTGCAGTTCCATGCTGATCGTCATGGAATACTGGAATATCTAGCAACTCGCGCAATTTCGCTTCTACTTCAAAGCAGCGTGGTGCAGAAATATCTTCCAGATTAATACCACCATAAACAGGTGCTATTAGTTGAACCGTTCTAACAATTTCATCTACATCTTGAGAATCAATACATACTGGCCATGCGTCTACATCAGCAAAGCGCTTAAAGAGCGCAGCCTTACCTTCCATAACTGGTAGCGCTGCAGCTGGTCCAATATTTCCAAGACCTAAAACCGCGGAACCATCAGTTACAACCGCAACGGTATTTCGCTTGATTGTTAGGCGTCTGGCATCAGATGGATCGGCTGCGATTGCCTGCGAAATACGCGCAACACCAGGGGTGTAGGCGCGTGATAAATCATCACGGGTCTTCAATGGCACTTTCGGAGTAACTTCAATTTTTCCACCTAAATGGAGCAAGAAAGTTCGATCACTAACTTTGCGAACTTTTAGACCAGGAGTCTTTTCAATTTCAGAACAGATTTCTTGCGCGTGATTTACATCGATAGTGTCACAAGTTATGTCTACAACGACTAATTCAAGTGTTGATTCTGCAACGTCGAGTGCGGTGATAGTTGCACCTGCATTTGAAATTGCTGTTGTTGCTTGTGCTACAGGTTGTCTTTCTGGGGCACCTTCAACACGAATTGTGATTCCGTATCCAGGACTGGTTGATGACATCAAACAACTCCGTATAAACGATCTCCAGCATCGCCCAGACCTGGAACGATGTAACCATGTTCATTCAATTTCTCGTCAACTGCGCCGGTAACAAGATGGACGTTTGTATTTGGAAATGCATCACCAACGGCTTTGATTCCTTCCGGAGAAGAAATAATGCAGATTGCAATAATGTCTGTCGCGCCTAAATCCAAAAGATATTGAATTGCTGAAATCAAAGTTCCACCAGTTGCAAGCATTGGATCAAGGATGAAACATTGACGACCTTTTAAATCTTTAGGTAATCGATTTGCATATGTTGAAGCCTGAAGAGTTTTCTCATCACGTACCATGCCTAGAAAACCAATTTCGGCATTCGGCATCAACTTAGTCATCCCTTCGAGCATTCCAAGACCTGCACGAAGAATCGGCACAACTACTGGAGTTGGTTTAGACATCGCTACGCCGGTCATTGGAGAAACCGGAGTTTTAATTTCCTTAGGTTGAATCTTTACTTCACGGGTTGCTTCGTAAGAAAGAAGAGTCACCAATTCTTCGACGAGATGGCGGAAGGTTGGCGAATCAGTTTTTTCATCGCGGAGTACGGTCAATTTGTGCGAAATCAGGGGATGGTCAGCAACGTGAACTTTCATAATGCCTACCTTACAGGGCTTTCAAATACTAAGAAGTAGTGCAAAACTTGTCGCAGTCGGTTTCAACGGGAATCTTCGCGGAAGGAGCAGTGACAATGAACTCAGATGTTGATTTCGCCGTTGCTGCTTGGCATGAAAGCGGGACATGGAAGCTAGAAATCCTGCAAGATCCCTATAACTTAACTTCAGTAATCAAAGAATTACAAAACCATCAAACTAATGGTGGCGCATTGGCACTTATTGCAATCGATGAAGAGTTTTTTATATTGGTTCGAGTACTTGGAAGTCATATCAGCTTGTTTATAAGTGATGTTACTTGCGCACTTGATTATGAAGTTGCCAGCGAATTTTTAGAAATCGCAGATTTGCCAACTCCTGATGACGATGATGAACCACTACCAGGTGGACATATGGACATCATTAATGATTTAGGTATGGGCCACATGGAACTTGAAGCGCTATGTGATGACACCGAACTTTTTCCAGATGAACAACTAGAAGCAATCGCAAAACGTCTTGGTTTTGCAGATGAGTTTGTTGAGCTACTAGAACTATGAAATATGAAGAGGCGATGGCGAAAGCCATCGAGTTAGCGCGCGCTGCCGCATCTGCAAGTGGTGATGTTCCAGTAGGTGCAATCATTTTAAATAGCGATGGCGAAGTAATTGCAACTGGTGCAAATCAAAGAGAACTCTCACATAATCCAGTTGCACACGCAGAATTAATTGCAATCCAAAAAGCTGCAAGTGCAATTAAAAATTGGAGACTAGATAATTGCACCCTAGTGGTAACTCTAGAACCTTGTGCAATGTGCGCAGGAGCCATAGCACAAGCAAGAATTCCAAGATTGGTTTTTGGTGCATGGGATGAAAAAGCAGGGGCTGTTGGTTCGCAATGGGATTTACTTAGAGATCCTAGACAATTACATAAACCAGAAGTTATTGCGGGAGTTATGGCAGATGATTGCGCAGCTTTGTTAGCTGAATTTTTTCAAGATAAACGTTAGTGAAGTAATTCGTAATTTGGATTGAGAATAGTTAGCAATCCATCGACTTCACCGACCATGCCTTCGGCACGTAGCTGAGCTCCAACATCTAGGCCGGCAAGTGAGCGGCGACCTAAGAATTGCAGAGTAATTCCACCGGTTTCATCCCACATTTCAACTTCAAGCATTGGCGCTTGGTTTGTAGGGGAGGTGCGAATTGCAGTTACTCGGCCTTGTACATGTGCACGTTTGCGCCAAATAACTTCACCAATCTTGATTACCTTTTCAGAGTAATGGCTAACTGGTTCTAGATTGGCAGGAGGAACCATTCGTTTAGCTGGTTCTGCAACTGAATTAGCAGTAACTCTTGGTGTCTCTTCATTTTCCGCATGAATTTCTAATGTTTCACCGTCAAGTAATTTCACAACATCGAATGGAATAATGGTTGCAACTACACGCGGTAACTGCGAAATCGGGCTAGCAATTTGTTCTGCAGTTTGATCATGCAAGATTTTTCCAAGTACCCGTGAATACGAACGACGAGGCAATAGCAGCGTCAATTCATGATTGCCATCTGCGGTTGCACGGATTGAATAATCGAGCGCTGCATTTGCTAGACGGCGATCAGGACAGTCAATTAATTCAAGCGAAACATCGCTAAGTGCCGGAGTTGTTTCCCAAGCTTTCTTGATGTCATCTGCGCGACGATCATCGATCACAAAATGAACCGCATTCAATGTATGCGGATTTAGACTTCTTGCATATCTAACCGCGCCTACTGTTGCTAAATCAACGCTATCTACAAGCACAGTTACATCGTGGCGAGCAATTGAAGTGGCGCGAGCTCTTTCCTGTGCAAGTGAAAGTACAGCCTGCTCACGGACATATCTACGATTAAGTCTGAGTAAAGAAACAATCGAAATTGGTGCGATTGTCAGAATAATCCAAGCGCCTTCAGTAAATTTAACAATAGAGAAAATAATTACAACTACTAGAGAAACTGATCCAGCAATACTGTTAATTACGACTTTGGTTCGCCAATTTTCAGTGCGATTCTTAATCGCATGTTTTGCCATACCAAAACCAGCGAGAGTAAATCCGGTGAATACTCCAAGAGCATAGAAGGCAACCAAGTGCTCAACTGAAGCTCCAGTGGCGATTACGAATATAACGCCACCAAGTGATAGCAAAATAATGCCGTTTGAGAACGCCAATCTGTGACCACGCTTGGTTAATTGTTTTGGCAAAAAACCATCTGTTGCAACGAAATTACAGAGGATTGGGAATGCAGAATATGTAGTGTTTGCGCCTGCAAAAAGAATCAAAGTAGTTGCAAACTGCACATATATAAACCAGAAGTGACCAATGGCGCCATCTCCCATAGCAACTTTCGCAATTTGCGAAATAACCGTAGGGGAACCAGATTCATATGGAATTGCATGAACTTTGTATGCAAACCAAGAGACGCCACCCACCAATGATCCGAGCAACATGGCCATCACGATCAATGTCTTCTTGGCATTTTTTGCTTCTGGCACATTGAATAGCGCAACTCCGTCAGAGATGGCTTCTAGACCAGTTAGAGACGAACCACCGTTAGCAAAAGCGCGAAGCAGAATAAATATTGCTGTGGCACTTAAAAGACTCTGTTCGGTGCCGATATGTACTGCGCCAACTTGATTTGTTGATAGTACTTCAAGAGAACCATTGAAGAATTTATAAAGACCAACAATGAAAACCACGTACATTCCAATAATGAATAAATATGTAGGTGCGGCGAATGCCTTGCCAGCTTCTTTGACGCCGCGGAGATTTCCGTAAGTTAGAAACGCAATTACAAAGAGCACCATTTCGATTTTGTATGGTGCCAAATTCGGGAAAGTTGAAATGATTGCCAACACGCCCGCTGCAGATTGAACTGCAACCGTAACGATGTAATCGAGCATCAATGCCACGGCTGCAATTACGGAAACCGTTGGACCGAAGTTATCTCTTGCGACTATGTAAGCGCCACCTGTTTTGGTGTAAACATCAATTACGTTTCTGTAAGACAGAGTGATGATTGTTAAAATCACCAAAACCACACCAGTGAGTGGAATTAATAGTGAAAAAGCTGCCAAACCAAAAGCTGGCAACAAAGCTAAGAGAATCTGCTCTGAACCGTAAGCTGAAGATGAGATGCAGTCAGATGAGAGAATGCCAAGGGCGTAACGCTTTTTTAAGCGCTGATGGCTGAGAGTATGGCGATTTAATGGCCCACCGAGAATGCGCTTTTTTATCTTGTATGAAAGTGGATCACTGAGATGCGCGTGATCTTGCAAAGCGACGGGCGCTGGAGCGCCATCCGTCCACGATTTAGCCATAACGGGTTTAAGTCTAGACCGCTTTAGCGTATTTGCACTAAAAGGTATGCTCTTTTCATGCGCACAGAGTTATATATCGATGGAAAATGGGTACCGGGAAGTTCGACTACACCTGTTTATGACCCTGCAGATGGATCAGTTATTGCAGAAGTACATCTTGCAAATGATCAACTTTGTGAAGCAGCAGTAACTGCTGCACATAATGCACAAGCCGAGTGGGCAAAAACTGCGCCACGTGTTCGTTCAGAAATTTTGCGTAAAGCGTTTGACATTATGGTTTCCGAATCAGAATTGATTGCAACATTAATTTCCAAAGAGAATGGCAAAGCTATGCCAGATGCTCGCGGTGAAGTTGCGTATGCAGCAGAGTTTTTCCGTTGGTTCTCAGAAGAAACCGCGCGCGTAGAAGGAGATTTCCGAAAGTCTCCATCTGGCGATAAAAGAATTTTAGTTACTCATCAACCAATTGGTGTATCGCTTTTAATCACACCTTGGAATTTCCCTGCAGGTATGGCTACACGCAAAATTGGTCCTGCAATTGCGGCAGGTTGCACCATGATTTTAAAACCAGCTGGCGAAACACCACTAACAGCACTTCATATTGTTGATATTTTGGAGCGCGCTGGTTTACCTAAGGGTGTGTTAAACGTTGTGCTTCCGGAGAAAACCGGACCACAGATTTCAAAGATGCTTCATGATCCGCGCGTTAAGAATCTTTCATTTACTGGATCTACT
>CAZUOG010000053.1:0-7681 GCA_964622225.1 uncultured Actinomycetes bacterium
TGTTGCCTGATGAAATTGCAGATGTAGTTCATGACATTCTTGGCGCATCTTCTGCTCGTCTTGGTATCCATTGCCACAATGACACTGGTTGCGCGATTGCAAACTCAATGGCGGCAGTTGCTGCTGGCGCTACTCATGTTCAGGGAACTATCAACGGTTACGGTGAGCGCACTGGTAATGCGGATTTAGTTTCGATTATCGCTAACTTGGAATTAAAGAAGAAGCAGAATCTACTTCCAGACAATTTGCTTCGTGAATCATTCCGAATTTCTCATGCAATTGCCGAAATTACAAATGTAAAGCCATCTGCACGTCAGCCATATGTTGGTCTCTCTGCTTTTGCGCATAAAGCTGGACTTCATGCATCTGCAATCAAAGTAGATCCAAATCTTTATCAGCACGAGGATCCAGCGAGCGTTGGTAACGATATGCGTATGTTGGTTTCTGATATGGCTGGCCGCGCATCTATTGAACTTAAGAGCCAAGAACTTGGCGTTGATTTAGGCGGGGATAAAGAATTAATTACTCGCATTGTTGAGCGCGTAAAAGACATGGAATCAAAGGGTTTCACGTTCGAAGCAGCTGATGCCTCATTTGAACTTTTGGTTCGCGAAGAGATCGCTAATAAGCGTCCATCGTTCTTCACTGTTGAACATTGGTTAACTAGCGTTGAAAGCGATGCTGACGGCAGCATCGTTACCAAAGCAGAGGTAACCGTTACTGCAAACGGCAAATCAATTGTTTGCAATGGATCTGGAAACGGTCCAGTTAACGCATTTGATACTGCATTGCGCTCTGGTCTTTCACAACTTTATCCGGAGCTAGCGGAACTTGAACTTACAGATTACAAAGTTCGTATCCTTGAAGGCCGCCTAGGTACGGGAGCGATTACTCGCGTATTGGTTGAAACTTCAGATAAGAATGGTGCTTGGAACACCGTTGGTGTTCATGAAAACGTGATTGCGGCATCTGCAATGGCACTTGAAGACGCGCTTACTTACGGACTTATCCGCCAAGGACGCAATCCTCAGTAAACTTGTTTCATGCAGAACGCGATTGAAGCATTCACTTCATATTTAAATCGCGAACGCTCTTTATCTGACAACACCATCCGTGCATATAGCGGCGATCTTGATTCACTAGCTTCGCATTTGAAAGCTATGGGCGTGGAAGATATTTCCACATTAAACATCAGCCACTTACGTTCTTGGCTTGCAAATCAACAGAGCAAGGGCGCATCGCGCACTACGCTTTCGCGACGTGCAACATCAATTAAGTTATTTACCAAGTGGGCTTTCAAAGAAGGGCTCTTGCCAAGCGATATTGGATTTAATTTGGCAACGCCAAAAGCGCATCGCATTTTGCCGGAAATTGTGGATGCCAAAACTGCCGATTTAGCGATGCAATCGCTTGAATCATTTGCCGAAGAATCTGGCGAGCTAACTGCAATTCGCAATTTAGCGATGGTGGAGATGTTGTATGCCTCTGGTGCTCGTGTTTCAGAACTTTGTGGTTTGAATTTAAAAGATATTGATTACGACCGTTCGACAATTCGAGTTATCGGTAAAGGCAGCAAAGAGCGCGTGATTCCGATTGGCCGACCTGCAGTAGCTGCGCTAGAGAAGTGGTTAAAAGTCCGTCCGCAATTAGCTAATGAAAAAAGCGGAGATGCAGTTTTCTTAGGGGCTCGCGGTAAGCGAATCGATCAACGTCAAGTAAGAGAAGTCGTTTACAAAACAATCGAACTTGGGCCGCATGCGCTTCGACATTCAGCAGCGACTCATTTATTAGAGGGTGGGGCAGATT
The DNA here is from genome assembly GCA_964622225.1 of uncultured Actinomycetes bacterium. Taxonomy (GTDB): domain Bacteria; phylum Actinomycetota; class Actinomycetes; order Nanopelagicales; family Nanopelagicaceae; genus ZLKRG08. Next base: position 1,807 of record CAZUOG010000053.1, read on the forward strand.
TGCGAACCGTTCAAGAGATTCTGGGTCATGCATCTCTATCGACCACCCAGATTTATACGCATGTTTCCGCGGAGAGACTTCATTCCGTCTTCAAACAAGCGCATCCAAGAGCTTAATTTCTCCTTTTCTAAGCTCACAAGTAAGATTCACCCCGCACAGAAATACTCAGGTAAATCTGTGACATCACAGCACTAACCGTCCAGATTGTTAATTAGCAATTTGTCCCGGGAAAGCGTTTCGGTCTTACAAAAGTAAGCAATCGCTAACAGTGCGAGGGAGCCAAACAAATCGTTTAGCTCGACAACCGAGTGCAGTTTCGAACACTTTCGAAACTGAAAAAGGAGCGTGCCCAAGTGGCAGTTGTAACAATGCGCGAACTCCTCGACAGCGGTGTTCACTTCGGACATCAGACACGTCGTTGGAATCCAAAGATGAAGCGTTTTATTTTCACAGAACGCAATGGCATCTACATCATCGACATCCAGCAATCACTTGCACTTATCGATTCTGCATATGCATTCGTTAAGGACACTGTTGCTAAGGGTGGCCACGTCCTATTCGTAGGAACAAAGAAGCAGGCTCACAAGCCAATCATCGATCAAGCAGCTCGCGTTGGAATGCCAACAGTTACAGAGCGCTGGTTAGGTGGAATGCTTACCAACTTCCCAACTGTGTATAAGCGAATTCAGCGCCTTAAGGAACTCGAAGCGCTTGAATCAGCAAACGATCTTTTGCTTACCAAGAAAGAACTTCTTGTTCTTCGTCGTGAGCGCGAAAAACTCTTTAAAAACCTCGACGGTATCCGTCACATGACCAAGTTGCCTTCAGCAATCTGGGTTGTCGATACTAAGAAGGAGCACCTCGCAGTTCAGGAAGCTAAGAAGCTTGGTATTCCTGTTATCGCAATCCTCGATACAAACTGCGATCCAGACGAAGTTGATTACAAGATTCCAGGTAACGACGATGCAATCCGTTCAATCGGACTTCTAACTCGCGTTATCACTGATGCAGTTGCTGCAGGTCTTCAGGCTCGTTCAGCACAAGCATCAAAGACTGAAGCAGATAACAAAGAAGGCGCAGCAGCAGAAGTAGCTGCTGGCGAACCACTTGCTGATTGGGAAAAAGAAATTCTTGAAGGAGCGACAGAGTCAAAGTGAGTTATACAGCAGAAGATGTAAAGCGTTTACGTGAAGCAACTGCAGCAGGAATGCTCGATTGCAAGAAAGCGCTAGATGAAGCAAATGGCGATTACGACAAAGCTGTTGAAATCATTCGTGTTAAAGGTCTTAAGGGCGTTACCAAGCGTGAAGGTCGCGCAACTTCTAACGGTTTAGTTGTTGCTAAGTCTGCAGGCGATTTAGGTGTAATGCTTGAACTTAACTGCGAAACAGATTTCGTTGCTAAGGGCGATCGCTTCCAGGCGCTAGGTGATGAATTAATTGATCACCTACTAAAGACAAAGAGTGCAGATGTTGCTGCGTTCTTATCTTCAGAAATCGCACCTGGTCGCACAGTTCAGCAGCATGTTGATGAAGCAAATGCGACTCTTGGTGAGCGCATTGAAGTTCGTCGCGTAACTGTTTACGAAGGTGGTCCAGTAGGTATTTATCTACACAAGACCAGCCCAGATCTTCCACCACAGGTTGGCGTCTTGATTTCGCTAACTAAGGAAGCGATCGAAGTTGGTCGCGAAGTTGCACAGCACATTGCAGCATTTGCACCACAGTTCGTAAATCGCGATGAAGTTCCAGCTGAACTAATCGAAAACGAACGACGTATTGCAGAAGAGACCGCTCGCGAAGAGGGCAAGCCAGAAGCAGCGCTTTCAAAGATTGTTGAAGGCCGCGTAACTGGTTTTGTTAAGGAAGTTTCACTTCTAGAGCAGGCATTCGCAAAGGATGCAAAGAAGACTGTTCAGCAGATTCTTGATGAGGCGCAAACTGCGGTTAAGGCCTTCTCACGTTTCCGCGTCGGTCAGTAATAAACTAGAACAAGAGTTTTAGTTCGAAGTTGAAGGGAGCACTCATGCCAGGTTATGCAAGAGTGCTCCTTAAACTTTCTGGAGAAGTATTTGGCGGCGAAAAGGGCATCGGTGTTGATCCTGATGTCGTGAGCGGAATTGCAAAACAAATTGCAGATGTTGTTAAAGCCGGAACTCAAGTAGCAATCGTGGTCGGCGGTGGAAATTATTTCCGTGGCGCAGAATTACAGCAACGTGGCATGGAGCGTTCACGTGCTGACTACATGGGCATGCTCGGAACAGTAATGAATTGTTTAGCTCTGCAAGACTTCCTAGAAAAACAAGGAATCGAAACTCGAGTTCAAACTGCGATTACCATGGGACAAGTTGCTGAGCCATATGTGCCACGTCGCGCGATGCGCCACTTGGAAAAGGGCCGCGTAGTAATTTTCGGAGCTGGCGCAGGAATGCCATTCTTTACAACAGATACAGTTTCAGCACAGCGCGCTCTTGAAATCAATGCTGATGCGTTGCTGCTTGCTAAGAGCGGTGTAGATGGCGTTTACAACGCAGATCCTCGTAAAGACGCTAAGGCAAAAAAATTCGATCACATCACCTACGATGAAGTTTTATCAAAATCTCTGGCAGTTGCAGATGCTGCTGCGTTTAGCCTCTGCCGCGAAAATAAACTTCCAATCGTGGTCTTTGATTTAATGACAAATGGAAATATTGCTCGTGCCGTTAAAGGCGAGAAAATCGGCACATTAGTTAACTAAGACTTAATAAGGCAGAACCCAGGAGAAGAAGATGAGCGACATAGCAACCGTTATGAATGACGGCGTTACTAAAATGAATAAGGCTGTAGATGTAGCTAAGGAAGATCTAGCTTCAATCCGCACCGGACGCGCTCATCCATCACTTTTTAATAAAGTAATCGTTGACTACTACGGTGCACCAACTGCGCTAAATCAATTAGCTTCAGTTCAGGTGCCAGAAGCGCGTGTTGCAATCATTAACCCATTCGATAAAGGCGCAATGTCATCAATCGAAAAGGCACTTCGTGAATCAGATTTGGGCGTAAATCCAAGTAATGACGGCGTTTCAATTCGCATCAATTTCCCGCAGCTAACTGAAGAACGCCGCAAGGAATACATCAAGTTAGCAAAATCAAAGGGCGAAGATTCAAAGGTTTCGATCCGCAATATCCGTCGTGCAATTAAAGAAGCGCTAGAAAAGATGGAAAAAGACGGCGAAATCTCTAAGGATGATTTAGCTCGCGCGGAAAAAGAACTTGAAAAGCACACCGGTGATCACACCACCAAGATCGACGAACTCTTAAAGCATAAAGAAGCTGAACTGCTAGAAGTTTAGGCAATCTAAATGTCTGATCTGCACGCAATTAACGATGCGATAAATAAGCGCGCTGGGCGTAAATTATTGCCATCTATTGCAACCTCTCTTTCATTAATGGCAATCGTTTGGGCGCTACTTAAATATTTTCCAACTGGTTTTGCAGCCCTTGTCGCATTGGCACTGGTTTTAGCAATTAAAGAGTTGGCAACAGCTTTTTCGGCAACCGATACTTATGTATCAAAGCGTTCACTAGTGGCTTCATCTGTTGGACTTTCAGCAGGTGCTTGGTATGGCGGAATTCGTGGATTAGCAATTAGTTTAGGAATCGCGCTTTGTTTGATGTTGATCGGACTCTTGCGTAAAGGGCCACAAGGATTCGTAAAGAGCGCAAGCGCTTCAGTATTTTCATTAGTTTACTTGCCGTTTTTGGCAGGCTTTTTAATTCTGCTTGCGCGTCCGCACAACGGCTTGCAACAGATTATGGTTTTTGTAATTTTGGTAGCTAGCAATGACACTTTTGCTTACATAACTGGTGTCTTAATAGGTAAGCATCCGATGGCGCCAAAACATTCTCCAAAGAAAACTTGGGAAGGATTGGCAGGTTCGTTAATATTCACAATTGCGCTTGGCTACATCACTTTTGATGGAATTCTGAAATTAAATCCATGGGTTGGCGCTTCAGTTGGACTCTTGATTGTCATTACCGCCACCACTGGGGACTTAATTGAATCTGCGATTAAGCGCGATTTTGCTATTAAAGATATGGGAAAATTACTGCCAGGCCATGGTGGAGTTATGGATCGCCTTGATTCAATTGTTTTATCTGCGCCAGCGCTTTGGATGGTGCTTGAGTTAGTTAAGCATTTCTCGTGACAGAACTACCTTTAGTTTTTGAAGAGCCAAAACAGCGCAAGAAGGCACCTAAACATCTTGCTGATATGAGCAAAGATGATCGTAAGAATCTTTGCGAAGAATTAGGTGTTCCGGCATTTCGTGCCAACCAAGTAGCAGTTCATTACTACACACATCTGCAAACAGATCCAGAGCAGTGGACTGACATCCCTACAGATTTACGTAAAAAGCTTGCCGATGCCTTCACTCCGAAGTTAATGGAATTAGTACGTACTCTGCAGACTGATAACGGAATGACTCGTAAAGATCTCTGGCGCTTACACGACGGAACTTTGGTGGAATCCGTTTTAATGAAATATCCAGATCGCGCAACAGTTTGTATCTCATCTCAAGCAGGTTGCGGAATGGCTTGCCCATTTTGCGCAACCGGGCAGGGTGGATTGAAGCGCAATTTAACTGCTGGTGAAATTACCGAACAGATTGTCCAAGCAGCTCGCCTCTGTGCATCAGGAGAGATGGGCGGAGAACCAATCCGTTTATCAAATATTGTTTTCATGGGCATGGGCGAACCGCTAGCTAATTACAACGCAGTGGTTCAAACACTTCGAAACATTACTTCGCCAACTCCAGATGGCTTGGGAATTTCGGCTCGTTCTGTAACTTTATCTACGGTTGGTTTAGTAAATGGCGTTGAAAACTTCACCGAAGAAGGCATTCCAGTAACTCTCGCAGTATCTCTGCATACACCTGATGACGAACTTCGCGATACTTTGGTTCCGATCAACACACGTTTTAAAGTTCGTGAAATTTTGGCCGCCGCGGATGCTTATGCAAAGAAGACTGGCCGTCGCTATTCAATTGAATATGCGTTGATTAAAGATATTAATGATCAAGCCTGGCGCGCAGATTTATTGGGCAAGCTTTTAAAGAGCCGTAATGCGCACGTAAATTTAATTCCACTAAACCCAACTCCTGGTTCTAAGTGGACCGCTTCGCGCCCGCAAGATCAGAAGGAATTTGTTCGAGTTTTGGAAAGTTACGGCGTTCCGGTGACAGTTCGTGATACTCGCGGGCGTGAAATTGATGGAGCCTGCGGGCAGTTAGCTGCTAGCGAAATAGCTAAATAGTAAATAAAGTATTTCCATGACTAGCATGGAAAAAATCGCAAACTTCATTAACGGCAAATCAGTCCAATCTTCATCTGGTGAAACCACAAAGATTGTTGATCCTTCGACGGGTCAAGCATATGCAGAAGCGCCAAAATCAAATGCAGCTGATGTAGACGCTGCGATGAAAGCAGCCGCAAATGCATTTGAAGAGTGGGGCGATACCACACCATCTGAACGTCAACGCGCATTGCTAAAGATTGCAGATGCCATCGAATCGCGTGCCGAAGAATTTATTGCGATTGAATCAAAGAACACCGGTAAACCACTTGGTTTAACTGCATCCGAAGAGATCCCACCAATGGTTGATCAGATTCGTTTCTTTGCCGGAGCTGCGCGAAATTTAGAAGGAAAGTCAGCGGGTGAATACATGCGCGGCATGACTTCATTTATTCGCCGTGAACCAATCGGAGTTTGCGCACAAGTAACTCCTTGGAACTATCCAATGATGATGGCGGTATGGAAATGGGCTCCGGCGATTGCTGCTGGAAATACTGTTGTTCTCAAGCCAAGCGACACAACTCCCGTCTCCACAGTCTGGATG
>CAZUOG010000054.1:0-7315 GCA_964622225.1 uncultured Actinomycetes bacterium
GTTTAGAACGTATGGCTGCGATTCTGCAAGGCGTTGAGAATATTTACGAAATCGACACCACCAGGATAATTCTTGATAAAGCGGTTGATTTAACCGGCGTTAAGTATGGAACTACTCCTAAGAGCGATGTTTCTTTGCGTGTTATTGCAGACCATGCACGTACTGCGGCAATGCTTATCTGTGATGGGGTAACTCCAGGAAATGAAGGACGCGGATATGTGCTTCGCCGAATGATGCGACGTACCATTCGAAATATGCGTTTACTTGGATCTCAGGAGCCGATCATCAAGGAACTTATTGATGCATCAATCAAAGCAATGGGTCCGCAATATCCAGAGTTGGTAACCGACCAGAGTCGTATTCAGAAAGTGGCAATTGCAGAAGAAGAATCATTCTTGCAAACTCTCAAATCTGGAACACAAATTTTCGATACCGCTGCATCTGAAATTAAAAGTGGTGGAGGAAAAGTTCTCTCGGGTGATGCAGCATTTAAATTGCATGACACTTATGGATTCCCAATCGATCTGACTTTAGAAATGGCGAATGAGCAGGGTCTAGAAGTAGACGCAGACGGATTCCGCCGCCTAATGAAAGAACAGAAAGACCGCGCAAAGGCCGATTCCAAGGCCAAAAAGAGTGGCCATACTGATTTAACTGAATATCGCAAAATTGCAGATGAATCAGGTTTATCTGAATTTATCGGGTACGCATCAATTGAATCAGAAGCGAAAGTTCGCGGCCTCTTAGTTGATGGTAAGTCATCAATGTCCGCTTCTGAAGGCGATGAAATTGAAATTGTTTTAGATCGCACACCTTTCTATGCAGAAGGTGGTGGTCAATTAGCAGATGGTGGACTTATAACTTTAGCTAATGGAACAAAGATTCAGATTGATGATGTTCAGGCTCCAGTTCCTTCACTTAGCGTTCACCGTGGCCGTGTAATTGTTGGTTCCGTAGAAGTTGGTAATGAAGTTCATGCATCTATTGATTTAGAGCGCCGCCGTGCAATTTCCCGTGCTCACTCTGCAACTCACATGGTTCATAAGGCTTTCCGCGAAATTCTTGGTGAAACTGCAACTCAGGCAGGTTCCGAGAATTCACCTGGTCGTTTCCGCTTTGATTTTCCTTCAACCGGTGCGGTTCCAACATCAGTATTAAATGACGTCGAATCTCGAGTGAACGCTTTACTTCTTGAAGATTGGGAAGTGACTGCTGAAATCATGAGTCAAGATGAAGCGAAGAAACTTGGCGCGATGGCACTTTTCGGAGAGAAGTACGGCGATCGTGTACGCGTTGTTAGCGTTGGAGATTGGGCTCGCGAACTTTGTGGCGGCACCCACGTTGCAAGAACTGGTCAACTAGGCGTAGTCAAGTTGCTCTCTGAATCTTCAATAGGTGCTGGCGTTCGTCGCGTTGAAGCTCTGGTTGGAGCAGATGCTTACAAATTCTTAGCACGTGAACATATTCTGGTTAATCAACTTACTGATTTAATCAAAGGTGCAAAATCAGAAGAACTTCCAGAACGAATTTCAGAATTAATCAACAAATTAAAAGACACCGAAAAGGAACTTGGCCAAGTTCGTTCACAGCAGGCACTAGCGCAAGTTGCAGGGTTGCTGGAAAGTGCAAAGCAAATTGGTGACTTTAAATTCTTAGCGGCGCAGATTGGTGAAGGCATCGCCGTTGATGACCTTCGCACCATGGCGCTTGATATTAAGAATCGTTTGGGTGAATCAGTTGTAGCGCTTGCAAGTGTAAGTGCAGGAAAACCAGTTGTAGTTGTGGCTACCTCTGATGCTGCGCGTGTAAAAGGAGTCAAAGCCGGTGCACTAGTCAAGATTGCCTCAGGAATTCTTGGCGGCGGTGGCGGTGGTAAGGATGATTTCGCACAAGGTGGCGGAACAAATCCTGCAGAGATTGCTAATGCGCTAGTTGCGATTGAAAAGGCGCTAAGCAACTAATGTCTTTCGGCCGCAGGCTGGGTATTGACTATGGCCAGGCTCGTGTAGGAATCGCAATCTGCGATATGGATGGTTTAGTTGCGACACCATTAATAACTTTGAAAAACGATAAAACTCTCTTTGCAAAGTTAGAAGAGTTGATTACAGAGCACAATATCGTTGGCGTCTACTTGGGTAAACCAAAACATTTAAGTGGTGTTGAAGGTGCGACCGTAGAGCTGGTATCGCAATTTGCGCAGAGATTTGATGAAAGCTTCTCTTTACCGATTACTTATGTGGATGAACGTTTAACAAGTGGTGGAGCAGAGAAATTACTTAAGTCTGCAGGGAAGAACACCAAAGAATCCAAAGGTTTGATTGATCAACTTGCAGCTGTTGCGATTCTCGAATTAGGAATTCAAATTGAAAAACGTAGTTAAGAAGTATTGGCCGGCAGTCGCAGGACTTGCCTTCACCTTCTTGCTGGCCTTCTCTTTGCATTTAGTCAGAGCGAACCTTGCTCAAGTAGCGGATTACCCAACCAGAACTGTTACTCAAAACGAGAATTCAGTAAATATTGAGATTTCTGAAGGTGAACTTGGCTTACAGATTGCTAGGGATTTGCATAGTGCAGGTGTGACTGCATCCGTAACCTCGTTCTATCAATTGGCGATCAATGACAGTAGAGCGCTTCAGATTGCGCCAGGTACGCATCAACTCTCTACAAAGATTTCAGCAAAGCAAGCGTTAGAACAGTTGCTAGATCCAAAACGAAACTCAGGTTTAGTCTCATTAATCGAAGGTACCTGGCGAAGCGAAATTGCTGAGAAACTGGCCACTGTTGGTTTCAAAGATATTTCAAGTGCTTTTAAGCAGATTTCTGTTCCGGAAGGCTTCTCATCGGCCGAAGGAATCTTTTTCCCAGCGCAATATTCATTTGCAAAGGAAACATCAACCAAGGATGCAATTCAGCAGATGGTCGATAGATTTTCATCTGAAGCCAAGAAAGTCGGATTGAAGAGTGAGAAAGATTTAATTATCGCCTCGCTCATTCAAGCTGAAGGAGATCCTAAAGATTTCGCGAAAATCTCACGAGTTATTTACAATCGATTGAAAATCGGTATGCCACTTCAGTTAGACACGACGGTCCAATACGTTTTAAAGAAGCGTGGATCGGTATTTCTCTCAACCAAATCTACTTTGATCGACTCTCCGTACAACACTTATAAACGTTACGGATTACCTCCTACGCCGATTGGAAATCCTGGAGTATTGGCAATGAAGGCAGCGATAGCTCCAGAACCGGGTGATTGGGTTTATTTCATAACTGTTAAACCTGGTGATACTAGGTTTACCAAGTCGCATGATGAGTTCCTGATTTGGAAGAATGAGTACCTAAAGAATCTAAAGGCGGGTGCATTCAATTGAGAAGACGAGCAGCAGTTTTAGGCTCACCAATCTCGCACTCACTTTCACCTGCGCTTCACAACGCTGCCTACTTAGCACTAGATATCGAAGGCAAATACGACGCAGTTGAAGTAAAGAGCGGCGAACTTCAAGGGTTCATGGAGCAAGTGCGAAAAACTGAAGCTAACTGGATTGGTTTTTCGCTAACAATGCCTTTGAAAGAAGAAGTATTGCAAGTGGCCGACAAAGTAGATCCACTAGCAGCTCAAATTAATTCTGCAAATACTTTACTTCCTACGATTGATGGTTGGTATGCAACCTCTACAGACGTATCTGGTTTTATCTGGGCACTAGCTCAACATGAAATTTCGAATTTTGAAACGGTTCAGATTATTGGCGCTGGAGGGACCGCAAGAGCAGCTGTTGCGGCAGTTGATGCACCCAGTCGCAAGATTTCTGTGATCAATCGAAACCCGGATCGCGAAGCTGATATGCGCAATGCAGTTTCAATGGCGGAGCTAAAGTTTGAATCTTGGTCTGATGTGACACTTGATGCAGATTTAGTAATCAACACAACACCTAAAGGAGCTGCAGATAATCTATCCAGCGGTAATGGTGTTCTTTTCGAATCTCTTTATAACCCGTGGCCCACAGCTTTGGTTGAGAAGTGGGGCGGGAAAGTTATTGATGGTTTAGATCTATTGGTGCATCAGGCAATAGATCAGATCCATCTAATGACTGGCTTTGTCATCGACAGAAAACTTATGTACCCATTACTTCGTGCAGCAGGAGAGGCTGAGCTTAAAGATCGCGAATGAAAGTTGTCTTGCTCATAGTAGTAGCAATTGCTACTTACATTGACTTGGAAAGACATCAGATTCCCAACTGGATTACGTATCCCGCATTGATTCTGGCGCTATTTTATTTCGATTACTTCTTCATCATCGCCACTATAGTCGCAGTTCTGATAGCGCTGATATTTGGAAAATTCATTGGCGCTGGCGATGTGAAACTAGCCTTAGTTTTAACAATCTGGTCTCATATTTTGAATTGGTCGCAATATTGGTTATATCTCGCTTTAATTCTAGGCGGCATTTTTGGGCTTATATATCGAGCAAAACGTTTGCCATTTGCGCCATTTATGGCAGTTGGCTTGCTCATTGCTAATTTGGCACAAGGAAGAGCAATCATCTGAAATAATTCTCCAATGCGTTGGTTAACAGCTGGTGAGTCCCATGGTCCTCTTCTGACTGCCATCATTGAGGGGCTACCTGCACATATCCAAGTAACCACCGCCGATATAGATAATGAATTGTCTCGTCGTCGATTGGGATTCGGTCGTGGCGCAAGACAGAATTTTGAAGCAGATAAAGTGACCATCACCGGTGGAATTCGCTTAGGCGAAACTCAAGGTGGTCCAGTTGCAATTCAAGTTGGAAACAGCGAATGGCCGAAATGGGAAAAAGTCATGTCAGCCGATCCAGTTCCGGAAGAAGAAATTTCTAAACTTGCGCGAAATGCTGCACTTACCAGACCTCGACCAGGCCACGCAGATTTAGTTGGTATGCAGAAATACGATTTCAATGATGCAAGGCCAATTCTGGAACGAGCATCTGCACGTGAAACTGCAGCTCGAGTCGCATTGGGAGCAGTGGCAAAAGCTTTCTTAAAGCAATCTGTTGGTATCGAAATTCTTAGCCATGTAGTTTCTATTGGCACAGCTTCGGTCGCTGAAACTGCACCACTTCCAAATTTTTCTGATTTAAAACGAATCGATGAAGATCCAGTTCGTTGTGCTGATTCAACAGGTTCTGCAGCAATGATTAAAGAGATCGAAGCGGCTCATAAAGATGGAGATACTTTAGGCGGGGTAGTCGAAGTCATCGCATTTAATATGCCGGTGGGCCTTGGTTCGCATGTTCACTGGGATCGTCGATTAGATTCAAGATTAGCTGGCGCCCTGATGGGCATTCAAGCTATAAAAGGCGTCGAACTTGGCGATGGTTTCACTACTGCAACTCGTAGGGGTTCAGTAGCTCATGATGAAATTGAATTGCAGAATGGTCAAATTGTTCGACGATCAAAGCGCGCCGGTGGAACCGAAGGTGGCATTAGTAATGGTGACTTGCTCCGTGTTCGCGCCGCAATGAAGCCAATATCTACAGTTCCTAAAGCTTTGGACACAATTGATGTTGCAACTGGTGAAGCCGCAAAAGCAATCAATCAACGCTCTGATGTTTGTGCAGTTCCGGCGGCAGGTGTAGTTGCTGAAGCGATGGTTGCTTTGGTGCTTGCAGAAGCGGTGTTGGAGAAGTTCGGTGGCGATTCAGTCGCAGAAACTCGTCGCAATTTTCTAAGTTACACAGAGAATCTTCCATACAAATAATGGCGCCGCGTCTGGTTTTACTCGGTCCGATGGGGGCAGGAAAGACCACAGTCGGAAAAGAGATAGCCGCAATGCTTGACTGCGAATTTGCAGATACCGATGCTCTGATTGAAGCAGATCAAGGAAAATCCGTTTCAGAAATATTTGTTGAAGATGGCGAAGCGCACTTCAGATTAGTAGAGGAGAGCGTTGTTATAGATGCTTTACTAGAAAGAGAAGGTGTACTTTCTTTAGGCGGTGGCGCAGTAATGAATGATGCGACCCAAGCTGCCCTTAGGGCAACACCTGCAAAGAAAGTTTTTCTGGATATCTCATTAACGGCAGTAGCTCCTCGCGTTGGTTTTGATAATGCTCGACCGTTACTAATGGTGAATCCTCGACAAAAGTGGGCAGAGTTAATGAATCAGCGCCGCCCGATTTACGAATCTCTTGCCGACATTTCAATCGATGTATCGGAATTAAGCATTCCTGAGATTACTTCAAAGATAATTGGTCAATTATGAGAACAGTTCCGGTAGCTGCAGAGAGAAAGTACCAAGTAGAAATTGGTATCGATTGGAAAGTTGCTTTAGACGACTGGCTTGAGGGCCGCAATAAAGTAGTAGTTATTGCTAGCGAAGCAATGCAATTAGATATCGATTTTCCAGTTATTCGAATTCCTGACGGCGAAAAAGGAAAGAGTCCTGCAGTAATCACTCGAGTGTGGAGTGAGTTAGGAAATTTAGGTTTGAATCGAAATGACCTGATTGTTGGAATCGGCGGCGGAACCGTTACAGATTTGGCGGGATTTGCGGCTGCGTCTTGGTTACGTGGAATTGATTGGGTAGCGATACCAACGACGGTTGCGGGAATGGTTGATGCGGCTGTTGGGGGTAAGACTGGGATTAATTCAGATCATGGCAAAAATCTAATCGGTGCTTTTCATTCTCCAATTGCGGTTTTGATTGACTTGAAGTGGATCGAAACGCTCTCAGAGCGTGACGTTGCCGCAGGAATGGCAGAAGTAATTAAATGTGGTTTCATTTCGGATTCACATATCTTGGAACTCTTGGAGAGTAAATCGCTCAAAGATGTTTGTAACGATACAGATTTACAATTAGAACTTATTCATCGCGCCGTATCTGTGAAAGCTTCTGTGGTTGGGGAAGATTTCAAAGAGAGTTTCTTGAGAGAAATCCTGAATTATGGCCACACTTTAGGCCATGCAATAGAAAAACATTCTCAGTATTCAATTCGTCATGGCGAGGCAGTGGCCATTGGAATGTGCTTCGTCGCAGAATTGGCTGCTATCAAAATTGGCCTTGATCGCAAAGTCGTTGATCAACATTACAAAGTACTCAGAGCGTTGAAACTTCCTACCGAATATCAGCTCTCAGCGTGGGCTGAATTATTAAAAGCAATGGGATTAGATAAGAAAGCAAAGAGCGGGAATCTCCGCTTTGTTGCCATCGAAGAGATTGGCAAGTGCACTCGTATCGAATCTCCAACTTCCGAGGAATTACAAGCAGCATATGAGAGAATTGCTAAATGAAGGTCTTAGTGCTCAATGGCCCAAATCTCGGAAGATTAGACATCCGAGATT
>CAZUOG010000055.1:0-7257 GCA_964622225.1 uncultured Actinomycetes bacterium
TTAGATGGCAAAGTCACATTAGATGACAATGCCGAATTTCGTCAGCCAGATCACGAAGCGCTAATTGATAAATCTGCGGCAAACGCTCTTGAAGAAGCGGCAAAAGCTAAAGGTTTAAATTACGTAAAACTTGAAGGCGAAGTTGGCATCATTGGTAACGGCGCAGGTTTAGTTATGTCTACTTTGGACGTTGTGGCATACGCCGGAGAAAAGTTTGGAAATGTTCGTCCAGCTAACTTCCTTGATATCGGAGGCGGAGCATCTGCAGAAGTTATGGCAGATGGATTATCAATCATCCTTGGCGACAAAGATGTAAAGAGCGTATTTGTAAATGTATTCGGCGGAATTACAGCTTGTGATGCAGTTGCAAATGGAATTGTTAAAGCTCTCGAAATTTTAGGTTCTGCTGCTACCAAGCCAATTGTGGTCCGTTTGGATGGAAATAATGTTGCAGAAGGACGAAGAATTCTTAATGAAGCTGCGCACCCATTAGTGCAACAACTAGACACCATGGATGGAGCAGCAAGTAAAGCTGCAGAGTTGGCGGCGAAATAATCATGGCAATCTTTATTAATTCAGATAGCAAAGTAATCGTTCAAGGAATGACTGGTTCTGAAGGAACCAAGCACACCAAGCGCATGCTCAAGGCAGGCACCAAAGTTGTTGGTGGAGTTACACCTGGTAAAGGTGGCCAAACTGTAGATATGGATGGCACTTCGCTACCTGTCTTTAATTCAGTAGCTGAAGCGATGGCCGCAACTGGTGCAAATGTTTCAGTAGTTTTCGTTCCACCAAAGTTTGCTAAAGGCGCAGTTATCGATGCAATCGATGCAAAGATGCCATTAGTTGTCGTAATTACCGAAGGCATTCCGGTTCATGACTCTGCGTATTTCTACACATATGCTTTAGAGCAAAACAAAAAAGGTGGAACTACTCGTTTGATTGGACCAAATTGCCCAGGTGTAATTAGCCCAGGTCAATCAAACGTTGGAATTATTCCTGCAGACATTACTGGTCGCGGACCAATTGGTTTAGTTTCAAAGTCAGGAACTTTGACTTATCAATTAATGTACGAACTTCGCGATATTGGATTTACCACTGCAGTTGGTATTGGTGGAGACCCGGTTATCGGAACAACACACATTGATTGCTTAAAAGCTTTCCAAGATGATCCGGAGACTGAAGCAATTGTCATGATTGGTGAAATTGGTGGCGATGCAGAAGAACGTGCTGCAGCATTTATTAAGGAATACGTTACAAAGCCGGTAGTCGGATATGTTGCAGGATTTACTGCACCAGAAGGTAAGACCATGGGTCACGCCGGTGCGATTGTTTCTGGAAGTTCAGGAACTGCGCAAGCGAAGCAAGATGCATTAGAAGCAGCGGGTGTAAAGGTTGGCAAAACGCCGTCAGAAACCGCAAAACTAATGCGTCAACTAATGGGTCGCTAAAGTTCTCAGCGTGTTCGTAATCGCGCTCACGCAAAGCATCCGCAGCGTACTTTTTACCTTAATTCCATCGGGAATCATCACCTTTTTGGCATGGGCAATTGCAGGTAGCGCATACGCAAGTACTACAGATCCTTTTCGTGGTGCGACCTGGATATTTCTAGCTGCGCACTCGGTTCCATTTAATTTACATATTCCGCCAAGTGGCATTGATGGTTGGTTTACCTTTCTTCCTTTAGGCGCAATGATTTTGCCGGTAATTGGAATTTCAAATGGAGCTAGAAAAGCGCAAGATAAAAATGGCACCGATTCAGCTGCTTGGGCTTTTGCGGGGCTCTATGTATTGCTGCTTCTGCTACTCTCATTCGCATCTTCAAATAAAGATGTATTTGTAACTTGGTACTGGGCATTAGCTTTTGCAACGCCATTTGTATTCCTAGTGGTGTTTTTTACTTTAAATCCGTTTAAATTTACCCACTCTGTTATTTACTTGACGAAGATTTGGGCAATACTTCTTGGATTGGCCGCACTAATTTTGGGCTTATCCCTTTTGATTAACTTAAAAACAGTTCATCAATTAACTACTGTCTTGCAACCAGGTTTTATTGGTGGGATTTTGTTATTGGCGCTAACTTTGCTTTACCTACCTAATTTTCTGATATCAACTATTGCCTATTTTGTTGGTGCAGGTTTTGCAATCGGCCGAGATACTTTAATTTCACCTTTCTCATTCACTTTAGGGAAAATTCCAGCTTTACCAATTCTGGGAGCGCTTCCGACCGGCAAACATCCTTTCTACATAATTGGTTCAATCGTGGTAATTGCACTTGGCGCACAACTTGCGATTTGGACTTTAGATAGCAGCGACTTGGTGCTACGCCAAACTATTGCATTGTTTATTTTGAGCTCATTCTTAATTGCTTATCTTGGTTCAGGTGCGCTTATTACCTATGAACTTGGCACAGTAGGTCCGTCGCTATGGAAATTTCCTTTGATTATTTCGAGTGAGCTTCTGCTTGGAGTAGGTCTAGTTAAGTTGATCCCATTAATAGGCCGAAAATGAAGCTGTTATTGCTGGCATCTGGTTCTGGCACACTGGCTCAAGCAGTAATTGATGCAGGTTTCGATATCAGTGCAGTTGTTAGTGATGTAGCTGATGCACAAGTTATAGATCGAGCGAAAAAAGCCGGAATTGAAACTCGAGTTATTCCTTTTCGTAAGCCGCGCGCTGATTGGGATCAGGAACTAATTTCCTATGTTTCTACTAAATCACCTGACTTGGTAGTAAGCGTTGGTTTTATGAGAATTTTAAGTCCTGAATTTGTTACTAAATTTAAAGTTATCAATTCGCACCCTGCTTTATTGCCAAGCTTTCCAGGCGCCCATGCAGTGCGCGATGCGTTAACAGCAGGAGCTACTAAAACTGGATGCACTGTTCATTGGGTAGATGAAGGAATGGACACCGGTAAGGTAATTTCACAGCAAGAAGTTGCCATTCAGGCTGGCGATGATGAAGCCACTCTTCATGAGCGCATTAAGATTGTGGAACGAGAATTGATTGTTAAGACCATCAAAGAGCTTGGAGAGTTAAGTTGAGCGAACGTAAAGCTATCCGCCGCGCATTATTGAGCGTTTACGACAAGAGCCGCCTTGTAGAAATCGGCAAAGCTCTTGCGGATGCAGGCGTAGAAATACTCTCAACTGGATCTACATGCAAGACTTTGCTTGAAAGCGGCATCAAAGTAACTGAAGTCTCTGAATACACTGGTTTTCCAGAGATTATGGGTGGTCGAGTAAAGACTCTACATCCACGAATTCATTCAGGTATTTTGGCTGATCAAAATAATCCAGAGCACTTAGCCAAAATTGCAGAATTGGATATTGCGCCATTTGATTTGGTAATTATTAATTTATATCCATTTGCTGCAACCATCGCATCTGGCGCGGATTATGCAGAGTGCATCGAACAGATTGATATTGGTGGACCTTCAATGTTGCGAGGTGCTGCAAAGAATCACGGTTCAGTCGCAGTCCTATCTAGCCCATCTCAATATGACTCTTTGTTAAATGCGCTAAAGAGCGGCGGTTTTACGCTGGCAGAACGCAAGCAATTAGCTATTGAAGTTTTCCGTACGACCGCTGAATATGACGCAACGATTGCTATGTGGATGGCCGATAACGATGGCTTCCATGATTGGATGGCACATATCTGGAAGAAGAGTTCAGAACTTCGATATGGCGAAAATCCTCATCAAATCGCAGCAGTTTATTCTGCAGGCACTCCAGGGATTGTTAATGCAAAGCAATTACATGGCAAAGAGATGAGTTTTAATAATTACACCGATGCGGATGCCGCGCTTCGTGCCGCTTTTGATCACAAAGAACCTGCAGTTGCGATTATCAAACATGCAAATCCGTGCGGCATTGCAATCGGCGCTGACATCGCTACTGCATACAAAGCAGCACATGCATGTGATCCAGTTTCTGCATTTGGTGGAGTAGTTGCCGCCAATCGCACTATTACTCTGGCGATGGCAGAACCGCTTTCAGAAGTTTTTACCGAAGTAGTTGTAGCACCTGATTATGAACCAGCAGCGTTAGAAGTGTTAAAGAAGAAACCGAATATACGTCTATTGACCACTGAATTAAAGAGTTTTGGTCCGGTAGATGCTAAATATTTATCGGGAGGAATTGTTTTACAAACTACAGATTTAATCGATGCAGATGGAGATAATCCAAAGAACTGGAAGCAAGTATCAGGTGCTCCCGTAACTTCAGAAGTTCTTAAAGATCTGGAATTTGCTTGGCGCTCAGTTCGCGCAGTAAAGAGCAACGCTATTTTGCTGGCAAAAAATGGTGCTGCTGTAGGTGTTGGAATGGGCCAAGTAAATCGGGTGGATTCTTCCAAATTGGCAGTAGAACGCGCAGGAGATAGAGCTAACGGATCAGTTGCTGCAAGCGATGCATTCTTCCCTTTTGCTGATGGCTTAAAGATTCTAATTGATAGCGGTATCACTGCAGTTGTTTCACCAGGTGGATCAATGAGAGATGAAGAGGTTATTGCTCTTGCAAAAGCCGCAAATATCGCCCTTTTCTTCACTGGAACTCGCCATTTCTTCCACTGATAATTAAGATCGCGCATATGACGGCACAGATTCTCGACGGTAAAGCCTTTGCAAAGAAGATTAAAGAAGATTTAGCAAAACAAGTAAGCGAATTAAAGTCGCAAGGCGTTACTCCGGGACTTGGCACAATTTTAGTTGGCGAAGATCCTGGATCAAAACAATACGTTGGTGGAAAACATAAAGACTGCGCTGAAGTTGGAGTAAATTCAATTCGTATTGATTTACCGGAAACTGCGACTCAAGCAGATGTACTTGCAGCTGTTAAAGAGATGAATGAAAACCCAGCTTGCAATGGTTACATTGTTCAACTCCCATTACCAAAGGGAATTGATACCCAAGTAATTCTTGAAGCTATTGACCCAGTAAAAGATGCTGATGGTTTACATCCAATGAACTTAGGTAGATTGACTGCTGGATTTGATGGAACGCTTCCTTGTACTCCTCGCGGAATCACAGAACTTCTTCATCATTACAAGATTCCAGTTAAAGGCGCGGAAGTAACAATTGTTGGCCGTGGTTTAACCGTTGGTCGCCCTCTTAGTTTGTTGTTAAATCGCCGTGAAGAGAATGCAACTGTAAATTTAGTTCATACTGGAACAAAATCTATAAAAGAACATACTCTTAATGCAGACATTATTGTCGTCGCTATAGGTGTTGGTCATTTCTTAACTCCAGATATGGTTAAACCTGGTGCAGTGGTAGTAGACGTTGGTGTTTCTCGAAATGAAAATGGAATTCAAGGTGACGTGCACCCAGATGTTGCAAAAGTTGCAGGTTGGATTTCACCAAATCCTGGTGGCGTTGGTCCGCTGACTCGCGCGATGTTAGTTAAAAACGTAGTAGATGCTGCGGCGGCTTCACTTAAGAAATGATTTCTCAGCGACTAATTAACTTCGCCGCCGCGATCGGCGTCTTACTTGGCGCGATTGGATTTGTCCGAACCGGCTCAATCATCGTTGGCGCCGCAATCGCCTTTACGGGCTTTCGCCAAGAGCGTCGAATTGAGCGATATTTACCTTTTGCTATCGGGGTCGCGCTCATCGCCGTGGCAATTGTGCTTCCCCACGGGCGCTAGAATTATCTTGACGTCAAGATAGTTTCGATAAAGAGAAGGCGATAGATATGCCAGGAAAAGTCACCGTTGTTGGAGCTGGTTTTTATGGTTCAACAACTGCAATGCGATTAGCTGAATACAACATTTTCGACACTGTAGTTTTAACAGATATTCTCGAAGGCAAGCCTGAAGGTCTTGCACTCGACATGAATCAATCGAGATCAATTGAAGGTTTTGAAACCAAAATTGTTGGTGCCACGACAACTGCCGATGGCGCAGGCTATGAAGCAACTGCAAATTCAGATGTTGTAGTAATTACTGCAGGACTTCCTCGCAAACCCGGCATGAGCCGCATGGATTTAATTGGAGTTAATGCTGGAATCGTCCGCGGCGTTGCCGAAAACATTGCAAAGCATTCACCAAATGCAGTAATCATCGTGGTCTCAAATCCACTTGATGAAATGACTGCGCTTACACAGATCGCAACTAAGTTCCCACACAATCGCGTTATGGGTCAAGCTGGCATGCTAGATACAGCTCGATTTACAAATTTTGTTGCAGAGAAACTTGGCGTTCCAGTTTCAAGCGTTGAAACTTTAACTCTGGGATCTCATGGTGAAACCATGGTTCCAGTACCTTCTCGTTGCAAAGTAAATGGCGTACCGTTAACTGAAAAACTATCTGCAGATGAAATCGAAGAACTTGTAGTTCGCACTCGTAACGGTGGAGCGGAAGTAGTTGCACTACTTAAGACTGGTTCTGCTTACTACGCACCATCCGCAGCAGCAGCTCGCATGGCAAGAGCAGTAATCGAAGATTCTGGCGCAGTAATGCCAGTCTGCGCTTGGGTAGATGGCGAATATGGAATTTCAGGTGTGTACCTTGGCGTTGAAGCAGAGATTGGACGCACTGGCGTAAAGAAAGTTGTAGAAACAAAGTTAACCGATTCAGAGCTGGCATCTTTGAAAGAAGCAGCAGAAGCGGTTCGCGCAAAACAAGCAGATGTTAAAGGTATGTAAAGGAATCTATATGTCTAAAATCAAAGTAACTGGAACAGTCGTCGAACTTGATGGCGATGAAATGACTCGCATCATGTGGCAGTTCATCAAAGACTCTTTGATTCTGCCTTATTTAGATGTAAATCTTGAATATTACGACTTAGGAATGGAACACCGCGATGCGACCGATGATCAGGTAACTATCGATGCCGCAAAGGCAATCCAGAAGCACGGTGTTGGTATCAAGTGCGCAACCATCACTCCTGATGAAGCTCGTGTTGAAGAATTCGGACTTAAGAAGATGTGGAAGTCTCCAAACGGAACAATCCGCAACATTCTAGGTGGAGTAATTTTCCGCGAACCAATCATCATTTCTAACGTGCCACGTCTTGTTCCACACTGGACCAAGCCAATCGTTATCGGTCGTCACGCATTTGGTGATCAGTATCGTGCAACTGATATCAAAGTTCCTGGTGCAGGTAAGTTAACTCTTACTTATGTACCAGAGGGTGGCGGAGAGCCAATGAACCTTGAAGTATTTGATTTCAAATCATCAGGTGTAGCAATGGCGATGTATAACGTTGATGATTCAATTCGTGACTTTGCACGCGCATCACTTAACTACGGATTAC